>NZ_SMMC01000042.1 GCF_009711445.1 Curvivirga aplysinae
TTCAGAAATTTATATTGGCTTTTCAGACGAATAGGGGCATCATATATGCTAGATTTCTATCTATTTCGTGTCGGTTATCTTTTGGGGGGAAGCTACCGATCTTGGTTTGTTTAATCGGTGAATAGAGTTGTTTATCCATGAGCGGATGGTCATCGCAAAATACTGCCCCCGTCGAAGAAGTTACAGAAAAATTTCTGCCTACCTCTCTTGAGGATCGCGGATTGGCGCTTCCCTTTACTACACGTCCTGTTGCCTATGCACGTTTGCGTCAAGGTGAAAAAGGGCTAGAAGTCATCTTGCCTGGGTTTTCAGATAAACTGGTGGCAAATGTTCTGCCTTTTGACAAACTTCCCGAGCTTGTCAGTTTAACTGTTTTTGATCGTGCCTTGCATGAAGCCATTAGCAATTTAACTGAAGACGAAGCCTCTTCGAACGATTCAGGTGGCACGTATATTAATTCTTCTGTCATTCGTCGCCTACGAATGGAAATTGGTGAAACAGGGTTAGGCGGTATCGACACCATGCGTATCGCCCGTTCGAAGCGGGTAATTTTCGCAAATATGGAACCTGCCATTTTAAATGCGCTAGCGGATGACTTAGTTCAAAAACATGGCGGCAATAATGCGCCTGAACATATAAATATGGCGACAGATGAAGGACGTAATACTGCCGCCCTTGAATTGGAACGTTTTGCAGAAACACATGGCTTAAAAAAGGAGATCATTATAGATCGTCTGGTTGATATTAGTCATGTAATGCGCGATTTCGGCGGACCTCATACTGGTATGAATGGCCCTATTCGCGATATCCTCAGCCGCATGCAATCCTTTAGCGACGATTTACGTCAATGGTTAATACCCGAACCTGTTGAAGAATCCGAAATGGCCCAGCTTACTTCTATTGCTGCGCTTGCCACAATCAAGGCTACCGATAAATATGTCGAAGATTTAGATCTCGTATACAAAAACCTTGATCAATCCGTCCTGAATTGGGACAAATTACGTGAAAATATCATTAAAATTCGTGATGCATTAGATTTGATGATTGATGGTTGGGAACGCATTCTTGATTCACGTGAATCCCATATAAATGCGCAACGTTTTCGTCAAAGAGAATGCCTTGCTGCACTTGCGCCTTTTGTACCAATCCTACCCAAGCCAGTTATTCCAGATGATAAGGAAAAAGAAAACTGGCTTAAACTGCGCACTGCCCAACTTCGCTGGTTGGGTCGCGTCAAATATCTAAAAGACATGAAAGATGGCGCAGAAACCGCACTTCGCAATACCAAGATGGAGATTTTGTGATGGACGCCGGTCAACAACTTCAAATGCTGATCACCTCATTAAGTGAGAAGGAATTAAAAAAACTTGCTGCGAAGGTTGAATTGGATCGCGGAGCCAACCAACTTGGCCTGCCACATAACGCCATTATGCAGCTATTGAGACCCTCACTTGCTTTAATCCGTGCAGAGCGTGTCCATACACCACAGCGTATCTTTTGCTTGCCCTTTGAAGATATGCTTGTAAATGGCAAACCGGACCCAAAACCAACCGGATATATTGATCGTTCGACAATTCAACCAATGTGGGTGTGGTTTACCAAAGAGCTTGCAAAAGATACATATCCCGCGCTTGCCAAAGCATATACAGATGCGCAACGTGAAGGGGATGATGAAGCAACTTTTGAAGCCGCCAAGGCATTATGGGCCCATGGTGCCTCCCTGATGAGTGACGCGTTAAAATCTGTAAATGTGAATGATAAAGCCATGCGAGAAATGGCAAAGAAATTCGGGGGTGAGAACCGCTTGAACGATGTCATTGAAATGGCAGGTTGCTTACGTATTGCTGCGTTCCTTGAACATGCAAAATCTGAAATGCGTGCGAAGCCAATCCACGAACTGACAGAGCCCGAAATTTTAGCGGCTAAACGCGGTTATACTGAAATTGCCGACGAAGTCCCAGGTGATGAGGTTTATTTCCTACTAGCCATCACAGCGCGCTTGCTACGCCCTTCCTCTATTTTCCAAATCTTACGCACATTATCCCGTAAAGGGGACGATGCGATGTTACAAAAAACCGATATTGGCATTGTCGGAAAAATCGCAATTGATGAGTTGGAGCAAACTGCTGGAAAAGTAAAACGAAGCTCTGCCAAAGGTGAGTTTAACGAAGCTGCCGTTGTGGAAGATATTTATTTCTTTGCCCAAGGCTTCAAGGAAGTGACAGATAATATGGGCATAACCCGTGACGGTGAATGGGGTCAGCGGATGTTTAAGGCCCGCGCACAGGTAAGTGAAGCAATTGATGTAAAATTCTTACGTGATGCTGAACAACGTGTCATGCGTGCTTTACCAACAAAATCCGGCGGTCTTATACCCAAACTTGCGGACATGCCAAATGATCACGATTTTGAAGTCGCTGAACGTCGTGCACAAGCCATCCATGATATCAATGCAATTTCCAAGCAACTCGGCAACCAATCCAATTGCCTCGCCATAATCTCCAAGCTGGAAAAACATTTTGAGAATTACACAACCGGCCTTTTAAAAGCTCTGCCGAAAGCACCAGAAGACCTTATTCCAACCGCTTATGCATATGTCCACATTGCCTCTCGACTGATGGAATTAATCATAGGTCCAGACGAAGCTGACCTGCTACGGCGCAGAGGAAATGCGGCCCTTAAAAACACAATGGTTGATTAAATACGTTAAACTCTTTGCTATTTGTATGATATGCCTGTTCTCCTTCCCGTTAACACACTCAATAATAGAATCTCATTGATTAAATTCTTTATATGAGTAAAGATTAGGAGATTTCGTTTATTAGTTGCATAAAGGGGAAGTTATGGAACTGCAATCTACAGCCAATATATCTTATGATAATCACGTAATCACTCCGAAGTCGAGGGCTACCGGAGATACAGCCACAACACTCAGCAATAATAAGCAAACAACTGCTAAATTAGGACATCCTGCTGTCAGCGTCATTGTTGATTTGTCTAATGAAGCTAGCAATATCATTGACGCGAGCAAACAGAATGATCCACCTGAACAAGGATTGGTTATTCGGGATTTAGACTTAGATTCCGTAAACTGGGCTGAATTAGATCTTAGGAATGCCGATTTTCGTGGCACATCCTTCGCCATTTTAGATTTAAGTGGCCTTGATTTATCCGGCGCGAATTTTTCTGGCGTTGATATATCTTTTATGCATTTAAAAAATGCAAATATTGCCGGGGCTGATTTTTCTAGTGCAAAAATAGGCCATTTTAATACGCATGGAACAAATATACAAAACGTAGATTTTTCTGGTGCCGACATTGGCTACTTTGATGCAGTTGGTTCAAAAATCCGAGATAATGATTTTTCTGACTCACGTATCGTTCACGTCAAAGCTGATAACGGCCAGATTGACAATAATAATTTTAAGAATGCAGAGATTGGGTATTTCTACGCAAATGGCGCAAATATACAGGACGTTGAATTTTCTAATACCGACATAGGCTACTTCATTGCAGATGATAGCAGTTTAAATACTATTAGTTTTAATAATGCAGAAATTTCGTATTTCTACGCAAATAATAGTATCTTAAACTATACTAACCTTGATTACACAGAC
>NZ_SMMC01000148.1 GCF_009711445.1 Curvivirga aplysinae
AACAAAGATAAAGTTACGACGCATGTATATTTACCTTCCCATTGCCGAGATGTCAGTCAACATCTTCGTAATTCTTGGAATGGGTATTGGTGTTGGCATGCTCTCCGGCATCTTTGGTGTTGGTGGCGGCTTCTTAATGACCCCCCTTCTTATCTTTATGGGCATCCCCTCACCTGTTGCTGTTGCAACAGAAGCCAATCAGATTGTTGCTTCCTCCGTCTCTGGTGTCTTAGCACATTGGCGTCGCGGGAATGTTGATTTTAAAATGGGAACGGTCCTGCTGATTGGTGGTGTCGTTGGTTCATCTGGTGGTGTTGTTTTATTTGCTTGGCTACAAACGCTGGGCCAGATTGACCTTGTCATTAAACTATCCTATGTGGTCTTTCTTGGTATTATCGGTAGTTTAATGATGCTTGAAAGCATTCGTACCATGTTTAAAAGTCGCCGTAAGGGTGGCACAACGGCGATTGCAAGACGTAAGAAAAATAAACACACATGGATGCATGGCCTTCCTTTGAAAGTGCGGTTCAAAAAAAGCGGTCTTTATATCAGTGCAATCGTCCCGTTTATGATTGGCGCTTTCGTTGGCGTATTATCTGCCATTATGGGGGTCGGCGGCGGCTTCGTGATGGTGCCTGCGATGATTTACCTACTTGGCATGCCTACCGTTGTCGTTGTCGGTACCTCATTATTTCAAATCATCTTCGTAACAGCTAACGCAACCTTCCTTCAGTCTTATATGAATCAAACCGTTGATGTGGTTCTTGCCGTACTTCTATTGGTTGGAGGTGTTATTGGTGCCCAAATCGGCACCCGTGTTGGCGCTAAGATGAATGGCGAACAATTACGTGGCCTTCTGGCAGCAATGGTACTTGCTGTCTGTATAAAGATCGGACTTGATCTTATCTTAACACCTGAAGATATCTATAGTATCGGTATGATCGGGGGCCATTAAGATGAAAGCAATGTCCCGTTTCATTCTTCTTCTAAGTATAATTATATTGTCAAACTTTGCCGCCAAAGCTGAAACTTTGGTTGCAGATTTATCTGATCATGTTGTTGCCATCACAACTGGCTTCACAGGCACAGATCTTTTGTTATTTGGCTCCGTCTCTGATGTGGGCGATGTCGTTGTCATCGTTCATGGCCCCACGGAAGAAATCGTTGTACGTAAAAAAGAACAGATCAGCGGGATTT
Source organism: Curvivirga aplysinae (assembly GCF_009711445.1). Lineage (GTDB taxonomy): Bacteria > Pseudomonadota > Alphaproteobacteria > UBA8366 > Aestuariispiraceae > Curvivirga > Curvivirga aplysinae. Next base: position 1,198 of record NZ_SMMC01000148.1, read on the forward strand.
GGGCCAATAAAGATTCTATTACCTTTGAACATGTTCCTTCTTTTTACAGTGTCGCTGCTAGCCCTGAAGCTATGAGCCGTGTTTCATCCGCTGTGGGGCGTCGTCATCAAATCGGTGCATATAATGTACGCTTTGATTCCAAAGAAGATATTGACCGTCAAACAGCTGCACCTTTCAAAGAAGCATTAGTGCGCAACAAAACCAAGATGGGCTTATATACAAAACGCCCGGCACTTGTAGAAATGCGCGGGCGTCACTTATTCAGAACAAAAGTTCACTTTCCAGCCAATGTTCCAACAGGAACTTATCGTGTTGAAACTCTATTGTTAAAAGAAGGTACCGTTATCGCGGCACAAAACACGCCTTTATTCATCAACAAATTAGGCTTTGGCGCACAAGTTTTCCGTTTTGCTCATCGCCATCCTGCCCTTCATGGTCTAGCCGCGATCATCATCGCTGTGCTCGCAGGCCTATTGGCAAATTGGGTGTTCAGAAAGTTAAGTCAAAACTAAATCTGGCTTATTTCCCTACTAAAGATTTCACACAAACAAGTGATGCCATTTTAGGCAGGATTTCCAATGTTTCATCACTGAGATATGTTTGATCAAGACATTGTACAACACCAAATGCCATAACCGCCAATTGGTCTTCGCGGCTCACAGATTGCCCCTCGGCGGACAAATAAGCATCTACCCAATGGATAGCCGTAATGAGGCGTTCTGACTTCTTGCCACGCAACCAATCTTCTATACTGGCTTCATGCAAAGGTCCCTGAACAGACACCTCAGAAGCCATCGATGTCGATGTAAAAATCATCAATCCCAATGCTACTAAAATCTTTTTCATTTTAATCCCCAATTCGTCTTTTCTTTTAGACAAAAAAAGCCGGACCTGAAAGCCCGGCATTTTGCAGTTTTTTCTGCACTCTATTTCAAACGGCTTGACGCGCGCTCTTTACCAATAATTGGTAATAGGTCACGAAGCTCTGGTCCGTTCTCCTTACCTGTCAGTGCTTTACGTAACGGTAGGAACAGAGTTTTACCTTTGCGATCTGTTGCATCTTTTACAGCACCCGTCCAAGTTTTCCAGGTGGTTTCATCATAATCACCATCAGGAAGTAATTCAGCTGCTTTCAGCAAAAACTCTTTATCATCATCAGCAATGACAGGCTCAATCTCACCAAAACAAACATCCGCCCAATAAGACACAGCGTTTAAGTTTTCAAGATTACCTGAAACAGCAGCCCAGAAGGTTTCGTTATCAGCACGACTATCAATTTCCGCCAATGTTTCACGGATATGTGCAAAAGGAGTTTGGTGTAAGAATTTCGCATTAATTGTTTCAAGCTCATGTGGCTCATAACGTGGACTAGCGCGACCGTAAGCACCTGCGTCAAATGTATCAATCAAAGCTTGCATTTCATCTTCGCCGGTCGGCGCGGTTGATGTACCCAAACGCGCTAGATAAGCAACAAGCGCTTGTGCAGACATTTTATCTTTGCGCATATCTTCAATCGACAAACTACCAAGACGCTTGGATAAACCTTTACCATCCGCCCCCATCATCAATGGATAATGGCCAAAACCAGGTACTTTAAAACCAAGTGCTTCAAATAACTGTACCTGTACAGCTGTGTTCACAACATGATCTTCACCACGAATGATATGGGTCACATCATGATCCCCATCATCTACAACAGAAGAAATGGTATAAAGGAAACGTCCGTCTTCACGCACCAATACAGGATCAGATAGATGCCCTGCTTCGAAATGTGTATGCCCGCGCCCTAGATCCTCCCAAGATACGGGTTCATCCAACAATTTAAAGCGCCAATGGGGACGACGACCTTCTGCTTCATAAGCAGCGATTTGCTCATCAGTTAACTCAAGTGCTGCACGGTCATATACAGGCGGTTTACCTTGACCAAGCTTAATCTTACGTTTTAATTCAAGCTCATCTGGTGTCTCGTAACATGCATATAGACGACCATCAGCCTTTAGTTTGTCCAGCGCTTCATTATAACGATCATAGCGGTCAGATTGCTTGAATGTTTCATCCCACCCAAGACCTAACCATATTAGATCATCACGAATACCTTGTTCATATTCGGCAGTACTACGTTCTTCATCCGTATCATCAATGCGAAGCTGGAAAATGCCACCTTGGCTTCGTGCGAACAACCAATTCATAATGGCTACACGTACGTTACCAACATGGATCTTACCTGTTGGACTAGGGGCAAAACGAACTTTAACAGTCATAATACTTCTCTTGAACTTTCAATTTAATTAATTTTTTAAATGGCTCGACGGAACGCATTTGTAATCGGGTAACGACGATCACGTCCAAAGGCACGTGATGTAACTTTAACACCCGGAGGTGCTTGTCTACGCTTATATTCCGCTAAGTCAAGTAGGCGCCACACTCTTTGCACAGTTTCTAATGGATGTCCACGTTCTACAATCTGATCAACGCCCATTTCACCTTCCACAAGGCAATATAAAATATCATCTAAGACTTCATATGGCGGTAGGCTATCTTCATCTTTTTGATCAGGCTTTAGTTCTGCTGATGGTGGCTTGGAAATAATACGTTCCGGCATTACAGGACCATCTGGTCCCTCTAGCACGATATCAGAATTTTTGAGCCCGTCATTTCGCAAAACACAAAGACGGAAAACATCCATTTTATAGATGTCTTTTAAAACGGAATATCCGCCACACATATCCCCATAAAGTGTCGCATAACCTACAGACATCTCAGATTTATTACCTGTGGTCAATACCATATAGCCATGCTTATTTGAAATCGCCATCAAGGTTAAACCACGTGAACGGGATTGGATATTCTCTTCAGTCGTATCTGAATTCGTCCCTTCAAATAGTGGAGACAGCATATCATCAAATGCTTTCATTGCAGGGGCGATGTTAACCTCATCTAATCTAACGCCCAGCATTTCACATGCCTGCTCTGCATCTTCTAAACTTTCGCGACTGGTATAAGGCGAAGGCATCATAACACAATGCACCTTATCCGCGCCTAAAGCGTCGACGGCAACAGCAGCTGATAAAGCAGAATCAATCCCACCAGACATACCAAGCACGACACCTGGGAAGCCATTTTTCTGCACATAGTCACGCAAACCTAAAACCATGGCTTGATATACAGAATTCAGACGGTCAGATTGATCATGATGTGAGATCGTTTCACATGCCCAGCCAGTCGCCCCTCGTTTCCATGTCGTGAGGGTCACATTTTCAACAAAGGCAGGCATTTGAACTGCTAAAGAACAATCCCCATTCAAAACGAAGGACGCGCCATCAAACAATAATTCATCCTGTCCACCAACTTGATTTACATATGCCAGCGGCAAACCACTTTCACGAACACGAGAAACAGCATGGTTCATCCGTTCATCCATTTTATCCATCTCAAATGGTGACCCATTTGGTGAAAGAAGGATTTCCGCACCTGTTTCTTCAAGACATTCGACAATATCTTCGAACCATAAATCTTCACAGGTTAACAAACCAAGTGCGATACCTTTATAGGCCACTGGCCCCATTGGTGAACCTTCACTGAAGATACGCTTCTCATCAAATACACCATAGTTTGGCAGATGACATTTTGGACGAACAGCCTGTACATCCCCTTCATCCAATAACAAGACCGCGTTATATAGCTTTCCGTCCATTCGCCATGGCGTGCTCAAAACAATTGCTGGATTGTCACCCCGTGTTTCAATGGCCAAGATTTTAACGCTGGCTTCGATCCGATCCATAAATAACGGTTTTAAAACCAAATCTTCAGGTGGATAACCGGATGTCACCAATTCACCAGTCACCATCAAATCTGCATCCATGTCTTTTGCAGTTTTATGGGCTTCGCGAATTTTGTGCATATTGCCTGTCAAATCGCCCACAGTTGGGTTAAGTTGAGCCAGTGCAATTTTCAATTCTTCAGTCATCGTTCCATCCTGATAATGAAATAGTTTCAATCTATTGCATCTAGTTCTTGGCAGATTGAACCGATGCAGAGTAGACTTAAGAGGTTGTAATGCTGCAAAGCCTTCTGTTCAAGTAAACTATGAGCCTAACAGTTGGTATTTTTGGTAAAAAGCAAACATCAAAAATAAACAAACCACTATCAGTAAGGCAGGATGCAAGGATTTATGCCTGAGTCAAAGAATAAAATTGATACACTCCCAAACAATCTTGGCTATGGTCCTGACCGTTTAGGGCAAGTCATGGATCAGTTATTAGATTTATTTGCCGAACGTGTTATAGGACCAAATTCAAGTGAAAATGACACGATAGACATATCTGAAATTCATGCCGCTCTTACAGCTTTTAAATCACGTGCTGATATAGAAATTCAAACTTTAATCACACAGGGATGGGAAAATTTATCCAAGGCATCTGAAGAAGTTTATTGGGCGCGAATGAGAACTCATCCATTGGAACGTTTGATGGTTCGAAATTTTGCACATTTACTAGCCCCTTATGGCGAGTCTCCTATTCAAAATGTTTCTCTATCCCGACGTATCATTCCTGCATTTATGGGCGTTTTAAGCCGGATGGTCGGTCCTGAATTAATGGCAACGTATCAAAAACGTGCCAAAGAACTCGTTGAGCGACAAAAAGAAATCTCTGGTGATGTTTTTGATTGGACAACCCTTTATGACACACCAAGTGCACAAGCCATTATCAATGATATTCTGATTTATATCGCGCAATACTTCGCTGATGTTGAACAGCGTCGTATTTGGATGGTCGACTTCTTTAATCGCACCATGCCCAAAGCAAAAAACGAGGCAGAAGAAAATTGGCATTTTGATGATGTGACTTTCATACAATTCATCACAGCGCTTTATGCAAATCTTTTTGCGGAAATGGAAATTCCGCAATCATTCGAAGAGCTCCAAAAACGATATGGTCAATACAATATCGATACCTTGAAACGAATGCATCAAGCGATTCAAATTGACTCTCAAAAAGTCTTCACAATCCAAACAAATGAGATGAATGCGGATGTTTGATTGTTTTATTGGAAATTATTTCTTATCTGCTTTGAGTAAGAACTCACGCCCCACTTTAACCCTTGCTACACCATCGTAATCGACAATATCTGCCGTTGCGTAAGTTTCTGACCATTTCTCCGGCAAGTAGCTACCACTACCAACTACATCAACAGGTGCGTCTGCTAAAGAAAGAATGCGACATTTCTCTGGTCCAAAGCCACTGGAAGCCACAATACGTGCATTTTCATATCCGGCTGCATTTAATTTCTCACGCAAATGCCAAATTGCTGCAGCGGAAACACCCGGGCCAATCAAATGACGCAATTCTGACTCCGTTCGATACCCTCGGATCGCATGGGCAGCATGACGTTCCAACACCGCATAAGAGGCTGCAGGGTCAAGTCCCTCACAAAAGCGACCACCCAATGTGTCCAGACGGAACGCCAATCGGCCTGCTTTTGCCAAATCAGGGAAACGTTCACATACGGTTAAAGCATCTGTAATTTCTTGCCCAAAATAATCAACAAGCACTGTCATTGGTTCATCAGAAAATGCTTCATGATACATTTCAGCAGCACGCAAAGTAGACCCCGCATAACCAATTAAGGCATGTGGCATCGTTCCCATGCCGGAATCTTTACCAAAATAATGGGCCGTGGCATCGGTTGCATTTCCAACAAAACCAACAACATTTTCACCTTTTTCTTTTGCACGACGCGATCCAACAGAAGCCGCATATGCCATAATCTCTGCCATTTCAGCACCGGCACAATGACGGGCATCCATTGCAAGAAAAGCCGTGTTAGGCATTTCCGTACACATGGTAAAAGCGTTATAGGCGGCCACACATGCAGGACCAATACGTTGTAAAAGAAGTGTTTCCAGCTCACTTAGATGATAAAAGGACCCTGTAATATACATAATAGGTTCGCCAGCACCAACCCAGCGCCCTTCCTCATATTGAAGGTCTACTTTATATTCAAATCCTTGCTCTTGCGCAACTTCAGCCAAATAGTCCAATGCCATTTTCGGGGCTGAAACCACTGGGCGGCGCATAAAGATCGCATAAGTGACTTGCGCATCACCAAATTTGCCGATGATTTCTTTGGTGCGTTTAAAATACGCATCCGTCCACATTGGCACCATTTCAGATTTTTTCACGGGTTTCCCCTCCAACACTTCATGCGAGATATTCTCAATTAGAGCTTTATTAACAAAAAACGCTGCCCTTTCACAAGAGCAGCGTTTCTATTTTTTTAACTATTTGACTAGTTTACGTATCTTAAGACGCTTTTGCCAAGCTTACTTGATGATCATCACGTGCCTTTTTAAGGGATTCAGCGATCAAGAATGCTAGTTCCAAAGACTGCTCACCATTCAAACGTGGGTCACAATGTGTATGATAACGTAAAGACAGATCATGATCTGTAATCGCACGTGCACCACCGGTACATTCAGTTACATCACGACCAGTCATTTCAAAATGCACACCACCGGCCTGTGTGCCTTCTGCACGATGAACGGCGAAGAAGTTTGTTACCTCACCTAAAACGCGTTCAAATGGACGCGTCTTATAACCTGTTTCTGCTTTGATCGTATTACCATGCATAGGGTCACAAGACCAAACCACATTGCGGCCTTCCTGTTTCACACGACGTACTAATGCTGGCAAGTAATCCTCAACTTTGTCATGCCCCATACGGGCAATCAAAGTTAAACGACCAGCTTCATTTTGTGGATTTAAACGATCAATAATACGGATCAATTCATCAGGATCTGTTGTTGGGCCACATTTCATACCAACAGCATTTTGAACACCACTTAAGAACTCAATATGCGCGCCATCCAATTGACGTGTGCGATCACCGATCCACAACATATGTGCAGAACAGTCATACCATTCACCTGTCAAACTATCTTGACGTGTCAACGCTTCTTCATACCACAATAACAAAGCTTCATGAGATGTGTAGAAGTTTGTTTCTTTCAACTGAGGTACATTTTCAGATGTAATCCCACAGGCCTTCATGAAGTTAAGTGCTTCATCAATACGAGCGGACATCGCTTCATATTCTGCACCTTGCGGGCTGTCCTTAATGAAATCCAGATTCCAACGATGGATCTTATTTAAATCAGCAAAACCACCTTGCGCAAACGCACGTAACAGGTTCAAGGTTGCAGATGCTTGATTGTAAGCTGCAACCATACGTTTCGGATCAGGTATACGTGCCTCAGATGTAAAGTCGATACCATTAATAATATCGCCACGGTAACTTGGCAATTCCACGCCATCTACTGTCTCAGTATCAGCGGAACGCGGTTTTGCAAATTGCCCCGCCATACGGCCAACTTTAACCACAGGTTGCGACGCGCCAAAGGTTAAAGCAACAGCCATTTGTAGCATTACCTTGAATGTATCGCGGATGTTATCTGCCTTAAATTCTGCAAAGCTTTCAGCGCAATCCCCACCTTGTAAAAGGAAAGCGTTGCCATCGACAACTTTCGCCAGTTCTTTTTTCAAACGGCGCGCTTCACCTGCAAATACCAAAGGCGGATAAGCGCGTAAGCTATCTTCAACAGCTTCCAGTGCTTTTTGGTCCGGATAGACCGGAACCTGCCGGATTTCTTTTTCTCTCCAGCTTTTCGGTGTCCAATTTACCGCCATGGTAATCTCCAATTCGTTTCTAGTTTGTCTTATATCTAATAAATTTCTTCACTTTTCCCAAAGGCGCAACAATCAGACAAATCACCCTCAAAAAAAGCAAGATAGGATTTTTACCTCTTCCCATCAGACATGACCAGCAGAAAAGGGACAAAAATCAACATTTCTATAGAATTATAACATAAACGACATATTTACTGACCTAAGGGGTAGCAAAGAGCTACCCACACTAGGAGGAAACAGGGCTACGCATGGTGACAAACTCTTCTGCACTTGATGGATGAATACCAATTGTTGCATCAAAATGAGCTTTAGTCGCACCAGCTTTCAGCGCAATCCCCATTCCTTGAACAATCTCACCCGCATCTGGGCCAACCATATGCAGCCCTAAAACCTTGTCTGATTTTCTATCAACAATCAGTTTCATCAAGGTGCGTTCTTGATTTTCGGTCAAGGTAAATTTCATCGGACGGAAATCAGATTTATATACATCAATTTCGCCATATTGTTCACGTGCTTGCGCCTCCGTCAAACCAACCGTACCCACTGATGGTTGAGAAAACACAGCCGTCGGGATATTATCATAATCCATCTTGCGATCTTCACCTGCAAATAAATTATGGACCAGAACCATAGCTTCTTCAATGGCCACAGGTGTCAACTGAACGCGATTGATCACATCGCCCAAAGCGTAAATATTTGGCTGAGATGTCTGGAAATCATCATTCACAATAATGGCACCAGCCTTGTCCATTTCAACGCCTGCGGCTTCGAGCCCTAGATTAGCCGTTTTTGGTGAACGACCCGTTGCATACATAATGAAGTCAGCTTCAATTTTTGAACCATCCTCAAGAGTTGCAAGCAATCCGCTATCCGTTTTCTCGATAGAGGCAATATTACTATTCACACGAAGGTCTACACCTTTGCGAACAATCTCTGTGCTTAGATGACCTCGGATATCTTCATCAAAACCGCGTAAAATTTTCTCGCTTCGATAAAGTTGAGTGACGTTAGCCCCAACACCATTAAAGATACCCGCAAATTCAACAGCAATATAACCACCGCCGACTACAATAATTCGTTCGGGTAATTCTTCCAGATAAAAGGCGTCATTAGAGGTGGAAATATATTCTTTACCCGGAATTTCCGGCACAGATGGCCAGCCACCAACAGCCACAAGGATTTTCTCCGCTGTATATTGTTTACCGGCCACTTCAACTGTATGGGCATCAACCAAAGTCGCACGACCACTAATAAGTTCAACTCCAGCATTTTTAAGCAGATTTTCATAGATACCATTTAGGCGGCTAATCTCTTTATTTTTGTTTTCTATGAGTGTTTTCCAGTTAAAGCTTTTATCATTAACAGACCAACCAAAGCCCTGTGAATCGTGAAAATCTTCACCAAAATGAGACGCATAGACGAATAGTTTTTTCGGCACACAGCCCACATTCACACAAGTCCCGCCAAGAAACATATCTTCGGCAACTGCAACCTTTTTACCCATACCCGCTGCCATGCGACTTCCACGCACACCGCCGGAACCAGCACCAATTACAAATAAGTCATAATCATAAGCGGACATGTTTGCCTCCAATGTCTCTAACAAAAATCAAGTAAACAATGAGATAGGACGGAAAAGCACCAGATACAAGATATAAGTCGATCACATAAAGATGAATTGGCAAATCTCGGCGAATTCCCATATGATTTCCCATTCCAACTAATTAAAGGAAGATCATGTCTGACGAGTTCGAATATAACAAGTTGTTCATCTGTACCAACTTACGGGGTGGCGATATACTTCCATCTTGTGGAAAAGTTGGATCAAAAGAACTTGCGGATGCATTAGAACAAGGGTTGAAAGACATGAACTTACCCTATGAGTTTCAACGGCTTCATTGCATGGGAAAATGTCATCTTGGCCCTACTATGCGATTGTCGCCTGGAGGGCCATTTATCATGGGCGCAAAATTAGATGATGTGGCACATATCTTGAATCTGTTGAAAGACGGTGATTTTGACCAACTCGCAAAAGAATTTCCTCTAAAGGAGAGCGCCTAATGCGCCGTATAGCATTTATAAGTACGCTAATATGTAGCACATTATTGATGACCGAATTTGCTATTGCTCAACAGAGTAAGTGGCTACCGCTAGGCGGGATTGGGCGTGCATTAATGCCAGGCGAAACAAAAAACCCGAGGTTTAAACATGGCGATACCCGCGTTAACTTTTTTGTGGAAGGAAGCCAGTTAGATAGTCTCTTAAATCCCGATCTAAGCACGGGTTGTGTTTTGGGAGAATTTAATCAAATTAAGCGCCGTAAATATTTTGTAAATGTCCGCCTACCCGACAACAGTGTAAAACGTTTTGGTTTTGCAACAGGCAATGGTTACAATTTACGTGACTATAATAGTCGTAGAAACCTCGATGAAGTTTATCTATTTGATCTGGACGGCACCTCTGAATGCCGTGTCTATTCCATAATGACACCAGGTGGATAACAAAATTCACCTGCTCTTTTCTATTGACTATTAAACGATCATTTGAATAAATCAAAAATGTGATCAAATTATAGAAATGAGAAAATTAATGTCATTACATGCTGACCAAATCCTGATAAATGGAAATATCTACACAATTGATCCTGCCAATCCAAAAGCGGAAGCAATGGCGATTAAGGATGGTAAAATATTGCATGTCGGCAGTAATGACCAAATCCGAAATATGGCACATTCGGAGACTATGATCATTGATGCACAAGGAAAAACTGTTTTCCCTGGCTTCCAAGACACACATATGCATCTACAAGACAGTGGTGCAGAAATGGCCTGGAATGCCGATTTAAATGATGTGGAATCCGTGGCCGACATCCAAAAGGCGCTTAGTGATCATGCAAAAACCACAGATGATCTTTGGGTTTGTGGTACGGGCTTTAACCCCGGTTCAATCACTACAAAACACCTGAGTAAAGAGGACTTGGACAAAGCTGTACCTGATCGCCCCGTCTTTATCTTTGCCGCCGACTATCATAATGCTGTCATGAATACTAAAGGCTTCGAAACATTAGGTATCACCCCTGACACGCCAGACCCGGAAAATGGTCATATCGTAAAAAATGAAGATGGCTCCATTCAAGGTTGGTTATTCGAGGATGCAATTTGGTGGGCAAAGAAACAGCAGCCAAAAGTCGAAGATGATTATTGGGAACGTGCTGTTGAAGTTGGTGCTGCGCATTGTAACGCCCATGGCATTACAGCCGTCTTAGATGCTATGGTCGCAGACCGGCATCTGCGCGTTTATCATAAACTGGAACAGGAAGGTCGTTTAAATGTGCGCGTGCGTTCGACATCCAAAATCTTTGATCGAGAATCCGTTGAAGAGGCGGTTAATCGGCTAAAAGGTTATCGCGCGCAATATAATAGTGACATGCTCTCCCTACATTCTGCGAAATTCTTCCTAGACGGTGTTTTTGAAAATAAAACAGCAATGTTATTGGAACCCGATACCGAAGGTGAAAATGCAGAATTGATGTTTAACAAAGACCATCTAATGGATTTAATGGTGGCCTTTGATAAAGAAAAATTCCAACTACATCTTCATGTGATCGGTGATGGGGCCACACGCGTCGCCCTTGATGGCATTGAAAAAGCCATACAAGAAAACGGAAAATGGGATAGTTTGCATCAATTGGCCCATCTGCAATTGGTTGATCCTTCAGACATTCCGCGATTTGGTGAATTAGGCGCAGTTGCCAATATGCAGCCTTTATGGGCAATCCCCGAAGAATCCATCACAGAGATGGCACAACCTTGGTTAGGCCCAGAAAGGTCAAAATGGATTTACCCAACGAAATCACTTGTTGAATCAGGCCCATATGCAATTAGTAGTGATTGGGGGGTAAGTACTTTAAACCCATTTGAAATCATGCAAGTGGCATGCACCCGTGCCTTCGATAAGGATAGTGAAGCCTTATTACCCGAACAATGCCTAACCGTAGATCAAGTTATTAAAGGCTATACTATTCATGCCGCAGAATGTGCATGGCGTGCAGATAAAACAGGTACTTTGGAGAAAGGGAAATATGCTGATTATATTATCGTCGACCATGACCCATATGAAACGGATTTATTCGAGCTCGCTAAAATCAAAGTTGACCTGACAATTCTCGAAGGGCGTGAAGTCTATCGCAAAGAAGGTTTTAATGGATAGAGTTTTACTAATAAGCATAGCAAAAAACTATATTATTTTGTGATCATATATATTGCGGTGCATTCAAATGGGTGCGCCGCAATATTTTTCTTGCAGCCCTTCTTTCCATGCTTCATATTTGCCTTAAGTAATAAAAGAAAACATTTCTGGATTTAAGAAAAAATAATATTACAGAAATGCGATACCTAAATGGTACATACGGGAGGACAATATGAGCGAGAAACTTGACCAATTGCAGAAGCATGCCTTGGAGAAACCAGAAGAATATTGGGCAGCCGCAGCCGAAGCGATTGATTGGTATAAACCCGCCGATAAAATTCTAGATGATAGTGGTGCTCCACATTTTTACAGATGGTTTAAAGGGGCAAGTTGTAACACATGTTACAATGCTGTGGATCGCCATGTAGAAGCTGGTTTTGGCGAACAAACAGCTATTATCTATGATAGCCCGATTACTGGTACTCAAAGTAAAATTAGCTATGCGCGCCTTCAGAGCAAAGTGGCACGTGCAGCTGGGGTTTTAAAATCCTTAGGTGTTGAAAAAGGTGATCGTGTCGTCATTTATATGCCGATGATCCCGCAAGCAGCGATTGCCATGTTGGCTTGTGCGCGCATTGGGGCGATCCATTCAGTTGTATTTGGTGGTTTTGCCGCGCATGAATTGGCAACCCGTCTTCGTGATGCAACGCCAAAAGTTATTCTAACTGCCTCTTGCGGTATTGAACCGGGACGCGTTGTTGAATATCAACCCATGATCGAAGGCGCCTTGGCAGAAGCACCCGATATTATAAAAAATGTCGTTGTCTTCCAACGTGACCAAGCAACTTGGAATATGAAAGAAGGTCGTGACTTAGATTGGCATGATTCGATCCACAATGCTGAACCCGCTGATTGCGTATCTGTAGAAGCAACTGATCCTCTTTATATCCTTTATACATCTGGCACAACAGGCCAACCCAAAGGTGTTGTGCGAGATAATGGCGGCCATATGGTGGCCTTAAAATGGTCGATGAAGAATATCTACAATGTGGATCCGGGTGAAGTTTACTGGGCAGCATCAGATGTCGGTTGGGTTGTTGGCCATAGCTATATTGTTTATGCCCCTCTCCTGCATCGTGCGACTACTGTAATGTTTGAAGGTAAACCTGTTGGCACCCCTGACGCCGGTGTTTTTTGGCGTGTAATTGAAGAACATAATGTAACAACCCTCTTCACTGCGCCAACAGCTTTCCGTGCTATTAAGAAGGAAGACCCGAATGGGGAGTTGGTAAAGAAATATAACTTATCTAAATTTCGCTCTCTATTCTTAGCGGGTGAAAGATGCGATCCTGACACCCTTCATTGGGCACAAGATATTCTGGGCGTGCCGGTTATTGACCATTGGTGGCAAACAGAAACAGGGTGGCCAATGGCTTCGAACCTGCTTGGCGTCGAACAGTTACCAATCAAAGCAGGCAGCCCAACACGCGCCGTACCCGGGTATGACGTTCATGTCCTAACCCCTGAAGGTGAAACTCTCGCCCCCGGTGAAATGGGTTCAATCGCCACAAAACTTCCAATGCCGCCGGGTTGCTTGCCAACTTTATGGAATGCCGACCAACGCTACATCGACAGCTATCTATCTGAATATGAAGGTTTCTATGCCACAGGTGATGCGGGTTACATGGATGAAGATGGTTATATCTATGTCATGTCCCGTACTGACGATATCATTAATGTCGCAGGCCATCGCCTTTCCACAGGCGCCATGGAAGAAACATTATCCGAACTGGATGATGTGGCAGAATGTGCCGTTATTGGTGTCGCTGACAATTTGAAAGGACAACTTCCACTTGGCTTCGTTGTTCTTAAATCAGGTGTTGATAAAGCTAATGATGACGTTGTGAAAGAAGCTGTTTCTCAGGTTCGCACACAAATTGGGCCTGTAGCTGCCTTTAAACATTGTGTGGTGGTGCAACGCCTTCCAAAGACTCGATCTGGTAAAATCTTACGCGCGACCATGCGTAAGATCGCCGATAGCGAAGAGTTTAAGACGCCAGCAACCATTGACGACCCTGCAATTCTAGATGAAATTAAAATCGCACTTCAGGGTATCGGTTACGCCCAATAACCTTTTATAAATTAAAATTCAATTTTAAAAACCTCGTCAATCTATGGCGAGGTTTTCTTTTTCTATATCCTAGACCAATTAAAAAAACTCACTGTAGTCGTTTTTTCTAATGACGACGGATCAAACCTGTGATTAGAGTTTCACATAAATAAAAAAACACGAACCTAAACATAGAATATAGGGAGTATTGGGATCATGTTAGATGAAGTAGCAAGTTTCACCCGAATGGAAGATGGCACGCGTGAGGATTATGAAATCCTAGAACGTTATGAAAAACCTTTCATTGCTGCAACGGCAGATCGTGTTCTTGATATGTTAAAGTCACTTGATGGCTCCATGGGTGGATATCAAGTTTCTCGTTATGAACATAGTTTGCAATCCGCCACACTGGCTTATGAAGATGGTCAGGATGAAGAAATGGTCGTTGCGGCTCTTCTCCATGATGTTGGGGATATTATGGCACCAGAAAATCATTCTGAATTAGCAGCAGCTGTTTTGCGTCCTTATGTTTCTGAAAAGACATATTGGATCATTAAACATCATGGCGCCTTCCAATTTTATTATTTCGGTCATCATTATGATTTAGATCGCAATATTCGAGATAAATTTAAAGATCATGAATGGTTCAAGGATTGTGAAGATTTCTGTTACAAATATGACCAATGCGCCTTTGATCCTAAGAAAGAAAATAAACCACTAGAGTTTTTTGAACCAATGGTAAGACGCATTTTCTCTCGTAAGCCATTCGTATGGGATTTGAAATCCGATAAGTTGGATTAATCAGCTAAAAGAAAAGGAAGCCTTATGGCTTCCTTTTTTGGTTTAATATCCCGCTGTAAATCTTTGTCGGATAAATCGTCTATTTTCAACTTCATCCAATGCAGCTACGGCGAAGTCTTCCATAGATATTTGAGAATTACCATTTCCATCCGTGACCAACTGATCTGTTTCTATACGGTATTTCCCTGTTCGCTCAGCAGGAATTAACATGGCAGATGGTGCCTGATAGGTCCAATTCACATCTACTACTCCTAAACACATATCATATTGATCCTGACAGGCCGTTGCGATGGGTCGTACTGAATCCGGTAAGAAATCCGGTGCTGTTAAAACAGTATGATCTGTATTCGGAATTTTTAGACTTGCGGCCCCTCCTGTAATTAAAATTGGCAACCCAGCTTCCCCTGCAATTGACATCACTTTCGACGTTAATGGGACTAATAAATCTTCTTTTCCTTCGGCAGGACGCAATGCAGATAGAATAAAGTCATGCTCCTTTACAATGGAAATCAAATTTTCCGTGTCGTCTAAATCACCAATAACAACCTGCACTTTATCTCCCCAAATCTCTGCCTGATCTGGCTTACGAATAAAGACTGTAACTTCGTGCCCTCGTAATAAAGCCTCACCTACGAAACGTTGACCAACGTCACCTGCAGCACCAAAAATTATCATTTTCATTTTTCTATTCCTTTTCTGTTTCAATTACACGGTTAATTTATTTTTAAAATTAAATCGAAAACCTGATTGTTGCCCCAGCCACACGCTGAAGATCACAAAAGCAAGGCCAACTATTTGTAAAATTGTAAGGTTTTGACCTAGAATGCCCCATCCAAGCAATACAGCGGCAGCGGGGCTAAAAAACCCTAGGACGGAGATCTTGGTAGGTTCTATTTTTGAGATTCCACGGAACCATAAAATATAGGTAAATGCGGCACCAATGAGTCCAAGATAAATAAAGCCCGCATAATTCTTTACCGTTAAAACTGGCAACGCAGGTTCAAGAATCATCGAGAAAGGTAGCAAGATCAAACCACCGGCAACCAACTGCCATGATGTGAATGTCAACAACGAAACTGGCGGTTGCCATTTACGTGTTAAAACTGTTCCGAATGCCATGGAAGCTGCCCCCAATGCTGCGGCTAAAATACCAATCATGTCAAATTTTGCCTCACCTGAAAGCACCATAAAGGCAACGCCACCTATCCCCGTAAGTGCCGCAAAAACTGAGATTATGCGCAACTTTTCACTTAAAACAGCACTTGCTAAAAAGATCACGAAAAGGGGTTGTATGGCACCAACAGTCGCTGCAACACCACCTGGCAATCGATAAGCTGCCTCAAAAAGCATCCACCAGAAGAAACCAAAGTTCAAAACACCAAGAAGAAATACGCGCCCCCACCAAATCATTCCTTCTGGCAGTTTGCGAACAATGAGTAAAAGCAATAATCCCGCGGGCAAAGCTCTGAGCATTGCAACCGTTAACGGATACCCTTCTGGTAATAACTCTGTGGTGATGAGATAGCTGCTTCCCCAAATTGCAGGGGCCAGAGCCGTTAATATTAAATCCAAATGTCGAGACATTCTATGCCTCCTTTCAATTTATCTTGAAATCGAGATACTTATCTTGAAATCAAGATACTTTAATTAATCTTGACGTCAAGATAAAAAATATCTATTTATTTTTCATGGATGAAGTTACAAAAATTATTGACCAATGGAATGAGGTCAGACCTGACCTTGATGTGATACCTATGTCGTTGATTGGGCGCCTTATACGTGTCTCTAATCATCTGTCGAAAGAAATGGAAAAAACCATGGCTGAACATGGTTTAAATTTTGCCAGTTTCGATTTATTAGCGACACTTAGACGATCAGGGACACCCTATCGCCTCTCCCCAAACGATCTATTAAAAACCATGATGATCACATCCGGGTCGATGACCAATCGAATTGATCAATTATGTAAAAAAGGATTGGTAGAGCGAATTCAAAACCCAGAAGACGCAAGAAGCGTATTCATTCAACTTACAGAAAAGGGGTTCAATATTATAGATGCCGCTGTTACAGATCATGTTACAACACAACATAGGATAACTGGCAGCTTGTCAGAACAAGAGTTTCATCAACTCAATCAACTCGCATCTAAATTCTTACAAAGTTTTGAATAGATAAAATAAAAGCCCGAAGAAAATCTTCGGGCTTTTAAATTCAACATTGCATGCAACGATTAGGAAAGACCTTCCCAACCTGTTGGCTCTTGCATTGTATCTTCTTCGTGATCTTCAACAATCGGCTCTGCCAAAGGTTGGCGACCAGCTTTAATCGCTTTTGCAATTTCTGTAGACAACTCCAGTTGACTGCATAATCCAAGTTCGACCGGCGAACGTGGACGGAAATTTGCCGCATTCCAATGAGATTTATCGCGGATTTTTTGAATTGTTGGTTTTGTTGTACCAATTAAACGACCAATTTGGGCATCTGTTAGTTCAGGGTGATGCTTCACCAACCAAGAAATTCCATCCGGCTTATCTGCACGCTTGGAAACCGGTGTATAACGTGGGCCTTTGTTACGAACAACAGGCATAGGAATATCACTTTTTGCCAGCTTCAAAACAGCTTGATCATCAGCTTCGCAACGTGCGATTTCATCACGTGTTAATTGACCATTTTGAATTGGATCCATGCCTTGCATACCCGGTGCAACATCACCGTCAGCCAACGCTTGAATTTCCAAACGATGCAAACCTGTAAACGCTGCAATCTGTTCAAAAGACAATGTTGTATTATCAATCAGCCATACCGCAGTTGCTTTAGGCATTAATAATTTGCTCATTTCTAGCTCCAATTCGGATCAGAATATACCAATAGCTATTCGCGCCATTCGGCGCGCAAGTTCCTCAAATTTTTCGGGAATACCCGCTTATATCACATTCTTTAACTTTTGGTCAAAGCCTATCTTCCTTTTTATTTAGTAAGATATCCTGCGCCAAATTCCACCTTATCGCCCATATATCTAATTCTATAATGATTGAAAACATCCTCATCATTCTTCTTAGACATTAAAAAGCTATTTGTCGTCGCCTTTTCAGTTGGCAGTTTTGGGCGTGTCTGTTCATCTGTTGATACAGATAACAAATACTCCAATCCTTCTGGAAACGCCCGTTGCAACTCACTTTGGTCAAAGACAGTCAATTTGAATACGCCATCAACACAAGACGCTAAAGACAAAAAATGATCCGCAGAAGTCATTTTGCCCCCCTCTTCCATGCCCTCACGTTGGATATCCACTTTTGTTAGCTCTGCCAATGCCTTTCTATCTTGCAAGTTTAAATCAAGCTTAATTTCTTTAGGATCCAACAAGGTCTGATGCATTGTTGGACTTACCTCAATCTTTTTCAGCTTTATCCGACGGTCTAGGCGTTGAAAACTCAACTCCCCATCCTTCTTCCAGTTATACATCAAAACCGATTGTGCACGATTTGCATTATAAAGATAACGATACTGATTAGAATTCTCAGCCCGGCAGTTTTGTTTAATATCTTCACCAGAGACATAACTCTCCCAAGTCGCTTTGCGCCATAAGATATTTGTGAGGTCCCCATCGCTTGTGCATGCAGAAAGGAAAACAATACTTGAAATCGCAACTATTAAAGATTTTTTCATCATTTTAGTATAACCAAATAATTATAAGTATTCAT
>NZ_SMMC01000173.1 GCF_009711445.1 Curvivirga aplysinae
TACTAAGGTAAAATTTGTTGTGAATATAAAGCATTCTATAGATTATTCAGCGGACAAACGGGATGTTGCCCAAGTTTTCAGGGATCGTATGTCGATGTTGATTGCCCAACGAGGCTTCAATTTGAGCCAGTTCTCTAAGTCAATTGGTATTGATCGATCTGCATTAAGTCAGTTTTTAGCTCAAGATTCTACGCGTTTACCCAGAGCCGAAACATTATGTGCAATTGCAATTGCCTGCGGAGTTTCACTTGACTGGTTGATGGGACTTATTGCTGCGGATGGACTTGATGGAGATATTGTTCCTACAACGGAGGCGCTTCATCTTAGTGGTGCCGAAGCCCAAGAAAAAATTGCAGAATGGCACCGTGAAGCGGTTGGGTATAAAATTCGATATGTGCCATGTACGATTCCGGATATTTTGCGCATAGAAGATGTGAGTGAGTTTGAATTTCGCGCCCATAGTCTTGATTTTCGTGAAGCTCAAGACCACGAGGCCAGACAGTTATTGTCAGGCACTCCGCGATTGGAAACCGATGTAGAGGTTTGTATTCCTAAACAAACGTTGGAATTATTTGCGCATGGGGAAGGAATATGGAAGGGGTTAGATGCCTCTATTCGCCTTAAACAATTGGAATCTATGATTAAGCAGTTAGATGAATTTTATCCGACCTTCCGCATGTTTATTTATGATCAACAAGATATTTATTCTTCCCCTTATACATTATTTGGACCTTTAAGGGCCGCGGTCTATTTAGGGAATATGTATCTGGTTGTGAATTCTGTGGATCATATCAAGGCAATCAGTCAGCATTTTGATCGATTGATCCGTGCAGCGATTGTGCCATCTGATCGTATTGATAGCTATATTCAGGACTTACTGGAGAACATAAATTAATTGGTAAAAATATGGAACAGGAGTTGTTTGAGCCTGCATTTATGATAGGGTGCGCCTCAGTTTAAATCTGAACATATTAAGGATAATAAGATGCAAGTTGCTGCTTCCCATATTTTATTGATGTATGCTGGTTCCATGCGTTCCACAGCTTCTCGTTCTCAAGACGAAGCAATCACATTGATCAACGATCTAAAAACACGTATCGAAGGTGGCGAAGAATTCGCTGCTTTGGCACAAGAGTTCTCCGATTGTCCATCTGGTCAATCTGGTGGTTCCTTGGGAACATTTGGTCGTGGTCAGATGGTTCCGGAATTCGAAGAAGCAGCGTTTAATATGGAAGTAGGCGGTCTAAGTGATGTTGTTGAAACAGCTTTTGGCTATCACTTGATCCAACGCACTGCATAAGATTTTCTAAATCTTTGTATGAAAGGGCAACCACTTTTGGTTGCCCTTTTTGTTTAATGACTCTTAAAACGATTTTTGCTATACTTGTATCAGGCAGAAAGCCTGAGAGAGAAAATTGAGAGAGACGCCAGAAGGCGTAAATTATTATGGTTAGCAAAATATCCGGCGAGATAACGGCAGGACAACGGCAGCAGTTGCAACGTTTCTTGGACCGTTATGGGGAACAAAAGCAAAGTTCCAATTTTAATGTTAAATCCGATTCCACATATGCTACGAACGGCCTGACTAATCTTAGTGAGGTGCTGAATACTTATAGTGTTAATTCGCAAAATAGTAGCTTTTCCCTGGCAAATATTGAGAATACTGCCTATGGCAAACATCTTGATGCGATCTTTAATCCTGCGCCTTTAGTGGATTCCGAAGTTGATGGCGTGAAGGTTAAAGTCGCTGCTGAAGAATGGGAAAAAGATGTAGAAGTAAAATTATCCGATCTGGCTGAACGGATGATGAAACTTGGCATCAATGTGGAGGGGAGTGATGACACATAGTTCATCTTTAGGGCTTATGTCTGAAGGTGAAAGATTGGCGTTAGAACTTTATCTTGTAAAAAATTCCATTCCACTTTCTGCAGGTAGGCCTTATGTGGTTCACGCATGGACGATTACGGTTGGCGATTATTGGCCGTTAAACTTCAGTGTTCTTTATGAAATTACAAAACGTAATTATCGTAAAGCGTTGGAGGAACGTGCTAATTGTCTGGAGATTGACGTAACTGATACTTATACAGATCGATATGGCTGGAACGAAAACAGCTGGAGTTTTCCGCTCAAAATAGAGCTATCTCCAGCTGCTCAAAAAATTATGAGGACGTCGTAACGTCTTAATGTTGTTCGTCACCACGCATGCGCAATGCCCACATCAAACCAAGGCAAGCGCCTTTGATTGGTGGTAACATTACGAGTGTTGCAACAACAATGATTGGTAAGAAAATAGATAAGCTCACCCATAAAGGTGGCGCGATATTACGTTCTACATCAATAATGAATGGCGCAAGTAAATGTCCAAGGATCAAAATTGTTGCCCAAGGTGCAAAATCATCTGTACGAATATGACCTAGTTCTTCATCACATTTACCGCAACGATCTACAATTTTAAGATATTTACGATAAATTTTACCTTCACCACAGCATGGGCAGCGCATCATAACGCCACGTTTCATCGCTTGTTTTTTAGAACGCTCCGGTAGTTCTTCGATCTCATCATCGTCCAAAACACGATTTTCAAAATCACTGCTATATTCTTGCATCCCGCATTTCCTTCCCGCGTTTTTATGCATTCAAATTGCGAAATATTTTAATTCTATATGTAACGTCAGAGGTTATATATATTTTTTTAGTATGTTGAAATACTTAAAACCATAATTTTTCATATGTATAGAGCTAATTTAGGAATAACTGTTGAGATAATTTGTTCCTTGCTTGTTTTTTGAACTCATGGTCTTACAGAAAAAAAACGTAAAATTATAATAGCAAGCTGAAATAATGCGGGGGTGGTAGATGGTTTTTGCAATTGTTATGTCTTTGGCAGCTGCGTCATGTTGGGCGGTAGGTAGTCTGGTATCTGTCTATCCTGCGACTGCTTTGGGCGCGCCAGCCTTTACCCGCTATCGGATGATCTTTGTCTCTATTATGTTATTTGCAGCCGGTAGCATTATGGGCGTTTGGGAAAGTTTAAGCCAAACTTATATGATTGAACTGATTATAAGTGGATTAATCGGCATCTTCCTTGGCGATACAGCTTTATTTGCAACAATGCGTAGAATGGGCCCGCGCCGTACAGCGATTCTTTTTGCCATGAATGCACCCATTACAACAGTCTTAGGATTAGCAATTTTAGGTGAAGAATTAACACTTCCAATTTTCTTTGGATGTGCCGCAGTGATGGCAGGTGTCGTTTTGGCGATTATCTTTGGTAAAAAGAAATCCCAACAACATCATTGGGAAGAGGTCAAAGGAAGCCTGGCAATTGGTATTGCGTTCGGTATCTGGGCAGCCACATGTCAGGCGGTTGGTATTATTATTTCGAAGCCTGTCATGGATTCTGGGGTTGATCCGGTGGCAGCGTCGGCAATTCGTGTCGCGGTTTCGGCTTTGGCATTATCACTGATGTTACTTACCCCAATGAAACAATTTAGAGCGCAAACACCTTTCTCCAAAAAACTAGCAGGATATGTATTGCTGAGCGGTACATTGGGAATGGGGCTAGGCATGACATTCTTAATGGTGGCACTACAACATGGTGATAGTGGTGTGGTTGCGACACTTGCAGCAACATCGCCCGTATTGATGTTACCTTTGATTTGGATAAAGACAAAAGAATTCCCAAGTATGGCGGCGTGGGGTGGCGCTTTGCTGGTTGTCGCTGGTACGGGGTTGATCTTAAATGGGTAGCCATATCCTAGTTGCTATCTAAGGCTTATACTTTAATTTGCTATTTCATTGTCGACTTTCTGGGCATATATGTTCCAAGATTCGGAAATTCAATAATATTGATTTAACAGAGGGAGGTATAGGGCTATGAAAAAAACAGCTTTCGATGCTGCTGATATACGTATCCTCAGTGCGATTCAGCAATATGGCGTGTTGAGTAAGTCAAAATTAGCTGAACTTGTGAATCTGTCTCCGACTGCCTGCTGGGGAAGGTTAAACAATCTTAGGAAGGCGGGGCTGATAAAGGGCTATCACGCTGATATCGCTGTTGAACAAATTGCTGAAATCTCAAAAATTATTGTGACAATTTCTCTTGCAAATCATCGTAAGTCTGATTTTGATTTGTTTGAAGGTTATATTCAAAAACTGGATGAAATTGTTGATTGTGTCGCCACAGGCGGTGGTATGGATTATGTCATGACGGTAGTTTCCGTTAATCTGCAAGCTTTTCAGGAATTGATGGAAGAGTTGTTGATGGCTGAATTAGGGATCGAGCGATATATGACATATATCGTGACACGAGAGATAAAATCCGTCCCACCTAATTTGAATAAGTTGATCACGCCAAGACTAACGAAGTAATCAATTTGGTAATTGGTTGGACTAAAGTTAAGTTTCAGCTAATAAATTTAGACCAATTGGTCTGATCTTGCTTCAATATTGGTCCGTCCCGTCATCTAAAAACTGTTATAAACTTTCTGAAATTCCTTAGGAGCATAAGTTCTTACATTCAGAAAGTTTTAAAGATGACACAATCAGAAGATTTTGGTTTTGGTACACAAATTCGTAAGTCACCATATTTTGATGCAACGGTTCGTTGGGGGGCTAAAGCATTTTCGGTTTATAATCATATGTATATACCGCGCGAGTTTGGTGATCCTGAACAAAATTTCTGGAATTTGGTCAATGATGCAATCTTGTGTGATGTTGCCGTTGAAAGACAGGTTGAAATTACTGGGCCTGATGCAGCTCAGTTTGTACAATTATTGACACCGCGTGATCTGTCCAAACTTGCTGAGGGACAATGTAAATACATCCTAATCACAAATGCCGAAGGTGGCATTTTAAATGATCCAATTTTATTGCGACTTGGGGAGAACCGTTTTTGGATTTCTCTTGCTGACAGTGATATCTTATTTTGGGCGCAAGGAGTTGCAGTCCATTCTGGTCTTGATGTGACAATTTGTGAACCGGATGTTTCTCCCTTGCAACTTCAAGGACCTAAATCCGGTGAAATTATGAAGGCTTTATTTGGAGAAAGTATTTCCGAGCTTAAATATTACTGGCTGAAAGAGGTAGAACTAAACGGCATACCTTTGATTGTATCGCGTACAGGATGGTCTAGCGAGTTGGGATATGAGCTTTACCTCCAAGATGGGTCCAAAGGCAATGAGCTTTGGGAAAAAATCATGGATGTAGGAAGCAAGTTTAATTTGCAACCCGGTCATACATCTTCGATTCGCCGTATTGAAGGGGGAATGCTTTCTTATCATGCGGATATGGATATTCATACCAATCCTTTTGAATTAGGTCTCGATCGTTTAGTTAATTTGGACATTGAATCCAATTTTATTGGTAAAGAGGCTTTAAAAAAAATACAGGCAGAGGGAATAGCAAGAAGGCAAGTTGGTCTTGAGCTTGAATGTGAGCCATTGAAAGGACCCAATACCACATTTTGGGAAATTACCAAGAATGGTAAAGGAATCGGAAAAGTAACTTCCGCAGTTTATTCTCCTCGATTAGAAAAAAATATTGCTCTAGCGATGGTGTGTTCTGACCATTCAAGTATTGGTGATTTGGTGAATGTATCTACGTCATCAGGGATGATCTCAGCTACGATTGTTGAGAAACCATTTTTTGATCCAAAGAAAAAGACCGCAACAGCCTAAGGAAATAAGATGTCAGAACTTTCAATAGAAATTGAATGGGAACGAAATGAGCCGACTTTGACTGCTCAATCCTCAAAAGAACATAAGGTTGTGTATAATAGTGACTTTGAATTGATCGCGGATGCTGCATCGGATTGGGGAGGAGATCCGAATAACACGAACCCTGAACAAGCATTGGCTGCTGCTTTGTCCAGCTGCCATATGATGACATTTTTAGCTTTATCGGCCAAAGCAAGATGGCCTGTGGCAAGTTATCGTGATAAGGCAATCGCTTATCTTGGTAAAAATTCAAAAGGTCAGATGACTGTGACTCAAATTGACCTTCATCCTATTGTCAGGTTTGATAGTGGATATACCGTTTCTTCGGACGCGTTAGCCGAGATGCAGCAGCGTGCCCATCGATATTGCTTTATCGCAAATACGCTTGCTGAAAGTGTTAAAGTAAACATTCTGTAATCTTGTTAAAGGGAAGTATCTTATGGTCAAAACCTATGATGATACTGGTATTTTGTTATCTTCTTTAGATGGCAATGGTGTGTTGCAGTTAACATTGAACGATGCAAAACGTCGTAATGTGTTATCGGAAGAAATGTTAGAAAGATTAACAAATGCCTTTCAGGAGGCTTCTTCAAACCAAGCGGTTCGTGTGGTCGTTTTACAAGCAAATGGACCTGCCTTTAGTGCCGGACATGATTTAAAGGAAATGACAGCGGCACGTGAGCATGTAGATCAAGGACGCGCCAATTTTTCACAGATTTTGCAAAAATGTTCTGCGATGATGCAAAGTATCGTAAATTGCGATAAGCCCGTGATCGCAAAAGTATCAGGGATCGCGACTGCTGCGGGGTGCCAATTAGTTGCGAGTTGTGATTTGGCAATCGCAGATGATACAGCGGGTTTTAGCACGCCTGGTGTTCATATTGGATTATTTTGTTCGACGCCAATGGTAGCGCTTTCAAGAAATGTTAGTAACAAACATGCGATGGAAATGCTACTGACAGGTGATGTTATATCGGCTTCCCGTGCAGAGGAAATTGGCCTTGTTAATTCAGTGGCGTCACGTGAAGAAATAGATGATGTGGTTATGGGGCTGGCAACTAAGATTGCATCAAAATCCAGTTTAACATTGTCGATTGGAAAACGTGCTTTTTATCAACAAAATGAAATGCCTCTTTCGGATGCCTATCACTATGCAGCTGAAGTCATGACCGAAAATATGATGGCATATGATGCAAAAGAAGGAATTGACGCATTCCTTGCGAAGAGAGAACCAGACTGGCAGGATAAATAACATTATGACCAATCCGTATAATATTGGCCTTGATCGTAACCAAGCTAATTATCAACCATTAACACCACTGACTTTTCTTGAGCGTGCTGCGAATGTATTTCCAGATCATGTTGCGATTATCCATGGGAAAATGCGCTTTACTTATGCAGACTTTTATACACGTTCGCGCCAATTGGCCTCCGCCTTAACAAAACATGGAATTAAGCGCGGTGATACAGTATCAGCCCTTCTTGCGAATACGTCTGCAATGTTAGAATGCCATTATGGTGTGCCAATGTCAGGCGCTGTTCTCCACTCTATCAATACGCGTCTTGATGCATCCATTATTGCTTTTCAATTGGATCATGCGAAAGCAGAAATTGTGATCGTTGATGGTGAATTTATGCCTTTGATGCAAGAGGCGTTAGCGTTGGCGAAGGTATCTCCTATAGTGGTCGAATACCTAGATCCAGAATTTATGGATGTGAATGCAACGGTAGGCATATTGGAATATGAAAAATTCCTTCAACTAGGTGATAAGGAATTTGAATGGTTGATGCCCGAGGATGAATGGGATGCGATTTCTATTAATTATACTTCGGGCACTACAGGGGATCCAAAAGGTGTGGTTTCCCATCACCGTGGCGCATATTTATTAGCCCAAGGAAATGCGCTCACGACATCCATGTCTAAACATGCGGTATATTTATGGACCTTGCCCATGTTCCATTGTAATGGCTGGTGTTTTCCATGGACACTTTCAGCGATTATTGGGACACATATATGTTTAAGGCAGGTAAGGGCGGAGCCAATTTGGCAGGCATTGTCAGAACATAAGGTAACCCATTTATGTGGGGCACCTATTGTGATGTCGCTTATTATTGATGCATCAAAGGCGATTAAAAAGGAATTGAGCCATCAAGTTCAATTTTTTACAGCGGCAGCCCCGCCACCGCAGAAATTATTAGAAAATATGAAATTGGCTGGTTTTGAGGTAACTCATCTCTATGGTTTGACCGAAACATATGGGCCTGCAGTTGTGAATGACTGGCATCAAGATTGGGATAACCTTTCAATAGAAGAACAAGCAGCTTTGAAGGCACGCCAAGGTGTACGATATCTGCCATTAGAAGGGTTAGATGTATTAAACCCAGATACAATGCAACCTGTACCACGAGACGGTAGAACAATAGGTGAAGTGATGTTTCGTGGGAATGTAGTGATGAAAGGTTATTTTAAGAATCCTGATGCTACTGAAAAAGCCTTCGCTGGTGGGTGGTTTCACTCCGGTGACTTAGGAGTCGTATACAATAACGGGTATATTCAGCTAAAGGATAGATCAAAGGATATTATTATATCTGGTGGAGAAAACATTTCTTCTATTGAGGTTGAGGATACCCTGTATCAGCATCCAGCAGTTTCAGTAGTCGCTGTTGTCGCGAAACCTCATGACAAATGGGGGGAAACACCTTGTGCATTTATAGAGCTTGCTGAAGGCTATCAATTGGAAGCAGAGGAACTTCGCGCTTGGTGTCGCGAAAGGTTAGCCCATTTTAAAGTGCCCACTTCATTTGAATTCAGATCAATCCCTCGAACTTCGACGGGAAAAATACAAAAATTCTTGTTGAGAAGTTATGCAGAGAATCTTTGATTTTTAAGAATAGGATGCACATTGAAATTTCTCACTGATGTATGCGATGTTTTTATGATCTTCAAATGGATAAGAGTTGCTGGAAATATCACGCTGAATCGCTTAGATAATCTCATATGGAATGGAAAGATGAAGCAATCGTCCTTGGGACAAGAAAACATGGTGAGAATTCGGTAATTCTCAGCCTATTTACACGTGAACGTGGGCGCCATTCCGGCCTTGTGCGAGGGGCATTTTCAAAGAAAAATCGCGGAGCACTTCAGGCGGGCAACAAGTTATCTGTTGTTTGGCGTGGACGTTTGGAAGAACATCTTGGTAATTTTCAAGTCGAACTACTTGAAAGTAATGCGGCTCATCTCATTACTGATCCGGGGAAATTGGCGGCGCTCTCAACCGCATGTGTTATGGTAGAATTTGGCTTCCCTGAACGAGAGCCTCATCCAGAATTATTTGATACTTTAGCGTCTCTGGCTGTGGCTCTTGATCACGATAACTGGCCCTTAATTTATGTGAAATGGGAAGTTGCCCTTTTATCAGAGCTTGGATTTGGATTGAATTTTTCCGAATGTGCAGCAACAGGGCAGTTGGATGATCTTCATTTTGTCTCGCCAAAATCAGGGCGCGCTGTAAGCCGTGAGGCGGGGCAACCGTATAAAGATAAATTATTACCATTACCTCAATTCTTAATCGGGAAAGGGGAAATGGATGATGTTTCTTATCATCAAGCGTTGCGACTCACGTGGTATTTCTTTGATCGGCATATGTTTGCAGTACGCAATAAAGAGATGCCTGACACTCGTCAAAGGTTGCTGAAAATCGCATGTGAAATGTTATCCACAGAATAATTTCTGATTCACACATGAATCTATAGGGTAGATGTTGACGTTCACTTGGCGGCCTCTATACAATATCTGGTATTCATCAATAAATAGGATAAGTGGAATTCTATGTCTGAAGAAACGACTGCAGCAGCAGAAATTCGTGTAACCCCATTGGCAGATGCATTGAGTGAGCGATATCTCGCTTATGCTATGTCTACTATTACCTCGCGTTCTCTGCCGGATGTACGTGATGGATTAAAGCCGGTACATCGTCGCCTGCTTCATGCCATGCGTGAACTTAAATTGAATCCCGAATCAGGCTTTAAGAAATGTGCACGTATTGTCGGGGATGTGATGGGTAAATATCACCCACATGGTGATGCCGCAATTTATGATGCGATGGTTCGTTTAGCGCAGGAATTTGCAGTACGCTATCCGCTTGTTGATGGTCAAGGTAACTTCGGTAACGTTGACGGGGATAATGCTGCTGCGATGCGTTATACAGAAGCGCGTATGACTGCAGTTGCACAAGCGTTGTTACAAGGCATTGATGAAGATGCCGTTGACTTCCGTTCCACATATGATGGTGAAGGCTCCGAGCCTGTTGTGTTACCTGCCGCCTTCCCAAATCTTTTAGCCAATGGTGCAACAGGTATTGCTGTTGGTATGGCGACCAGTATTCCACCACATAACGTTGCAGAATTATGTGAAGCTTTATTGCATTTAATCAAATTCCCAAATGCGGGTTTTGATAAATTAATTGATATGGTGAAGGGGCCTGATTTCCCAACTGGTGGTGTTTTGTGTGAATCCCGTGAAACCATTCAGGAAGCTTACGCAACAGGTAAAGGTAGTTTCCGGGTTCGTGCAAAATATGAAGTTGAAAAACTAAAAGCTGGCACATGGCAATTGGTTGTTACGGAAATTCCGTATCAAGTTCAAAAAGCGAAATTGATCGAGAAAGTTGCTGAATTGATTAACAGCAAGAAAATCGCGATCCTTGATGATATTCGCGATGAATCTGCGGAAGATATCCGTATTGTGCTGGAACCGAAATCTCGTAATGTAGAACCAGATATGTTGATGGAATCATTATACCGTCAAACAGATCTGGAAAGCCGCGTTTCACTAAACTTGAATGTTTTGGCCGAGAACGGAAAGGTCCCGAAGGTTATGAACCTTCGTGAAGCTTTACAAGCCTTCCTTGATCACCGTCATGATGTTTTGATCCGCCGTTCCACATTCCGTAAAGAGCAAATTGAGCGTCGCTTGGAAATCCTTGAAGGATATTTGATCTGTTATCTGAATTTGGATGAAGTGATCCGTATCATCCGCGAAGAAGATGAAGCTAAAAAAGAGCTGATCAAAGCCTTTAATCTAACTGAGCTTCAAGCTGAATCCATTTTGAATATGCGTTTGCGCAGCTTGCGTAAATTGGAAGAAATGGAAATTCGCAATGAGCATGAAAAACTCACAACTGAATTGAATGGTTTAAAAGAGTTGTTAGCGGACGAGAGTCTTCGTTGGAAATCTGTTTCTGCTGAAATTTCTGAAATCCGTAAGACATATGGTGAGAAAACCGAACTTGGTATGCGTCGCACAGATATTGGAGATGCGCCAAGCGCTGTTGTTGTGCCACTTGATGCCTTGATCGAAAAAGAACCAATTACCATTGTATGTTCACAAAAAGGGTGGGTGCGTGGCATGAAAGGCCATCTCACCGATTTTAGTGATATTAAGTATAAAGAAGGTGATGGGCCACGTTTTGCGATCCATGCGCAAACAACTGACAAGCTGTTGGTTTTCGCGACAAATGGACGTTTCTACACCTTGGGCGCAGATAAGTTACCAGGTGGTCGGGGCCATGGAGAGCCGTTACGTTTGATGGTTGATCTTGGTAACGAGGACGACATCGTTCAATTACTGATCTACAACGAAAACCGTAAGCTTCTTGTTGCAAGTGATGATGGTCGTGGTTTTGTTGTGAATGAAAAAGATGTGATTGCGCAAACTCGTAATGGTAAGCAGGTTTTAAATGTTGGTGGTAATGTTGAAGCCAAACTTTGTGTGCCTGTGCATGGGGATCATGTAGCTGTGATCGGACAAAACCGTAAGCTTCTGGTCTTCCCTGTGGCTGACATGCCGGAAATGGGGCGCGGTAAAGGGGTGATCCTTCAGAAATATAAAGACGGTGGGATTGCTGATCTTAAAGTCTTTAAGATGGAAGATGGTTTGACTTGGGCATCGGGTGAGAGAACCCGCATCGTGACTGATCTAACAGAATGGTTTGGTAAACGTGCGCAAGCGGGTCGCATGCCACCACCGGGATTCCCTAGAAATAATAAATTCACTTAAAATAAAAGGTGGGAATTAATCCCGCCTTTTTTATATTTATGAAAGTAAATTAAAAATTGCGCCTGTCCCGGAATTTCCGCCATATAGAATAGACATGGCATTTGGTTTCTGGATGGGAGCTGCAATGTCGGTATTGTCTAGGTATTTTGTGGCTAAGTCTCTTACGTAGCCTGCATCTTGAAAATCGTCATAATTGAGTTTGGCATCAAGAGCGGCTTGTTGCTCAGCGATAGGGCGGGATTTCATGCTATCTGGGATTTTAAGAGCACCATAAACAACATCGCGAATACGGGCGCTTGCAAGAATATCCATGCCACTCTCAATTGTAAGAGATTGACGTTCAAAATAAAAAGCATTACCCGCAGCGGGATTAGATGTGGCGGCCTTTTCCTCAAATTCGATAGAAACCAAAATATCTTTAATTGATTGTTGGTATTCCGGGTCTTGCAGGAATGCTAAACCATCACTGGATTTTGATAGATCTTGTGCAAGTTTAATAAGGCCGCGATCACTACTTTGTAAGACTGCTGATCCGGGTTTTTCGGGATCGGATGCGGCAACATCTGCAAAGCGATCTGCATTTGCGGAAAGAATTTTTATTTCATATACGTCAGTTAGTGCTTTGTGAATTGTTGGGTCTGCCAAAGCTTCTTCCAATGTTTTTGCATTCGCAGCGGCTGTTTTAAAAGCCTCCATCTTACGGTCGATGCCATGGCGGTTTTCAAGTTCCTGACGTTCCTCCATCTGCTTTGCAGCCATAGAAGTATGCGTCGCTTTTGCCGGAACAACCGGCTTATTTTGCATTGCGCCAAATAGAGGATTGGAGGAACCATTTGAAAGCAAAATAGCTAATGAAGGGCTTTGGATATCCATTTTATCTTCCCATACGTAAAATTACTATGAAAAGATAAGCAAGAGTTATACCAAGATTGTAAGGAAATTTTTGCCTCAACAAAAAAGGGTAATTCGATACTTCAAATTACCCTTTTTAGGTTGTTGTTTATCTAAATGGTGGTTCGTCGAAACTTCGCAATTTCCGTGAGTGTAACGCCTCATGGGTGACACCGTCGCGCATATCATCAAGGGCCTGTAAGCAAATCTCCAGATGCTGGCTGACACGTTCTGCATAAAAAGCATTCGCCATACCCGGTAATTTGATTTCACCATGTAAGGGTTTGTCCGAAACACATAACAATGTCCCATAGGGCACCCGTAAGCGGAAACCATTTGCGGAAATCGTAGCAGATTCCATATCAACCGCGATCGCACGAGATTGGTTAAAGAAAGTCGCCAATTCATCGTAGCGTAATTCCCAGTTTCGATCATCAGTCGAAACCACAGTACCTGTACGAACATGTTGCTTCATTGCTGTACCTGATAAATCGGTAACCTGATTAACGGCGTTTGTAAGAGCTACTTGAACTTCTGCAATTGCCGGAACGGGGACTTCTAACGGCAAGTCGTTATCCAATACATGATCCAACCGCGCATAAGCATGGGCAAGGACATAATCACCCAATTGTTGCGTTTGTCTCAGCCCACCACAATGCCCTACCATGATCCAACAATGGGGACGTAAAACCGCTATATGGTCCGTGATTGTTTTTGCGTTTGAAGGGCCTACACCAATATTCACAAGTGTGACGCCCATATGACCATCTTTGATTAAGTGATAGGCTGGCATCTGTGGCATTTTGGTTGCAACTTCACCATAGGATTCTTCATCCAAGAGGTTTGGATTGTTGGTGACACAATTTCCCGGTTGTACGAAGGCACGGAATGTATTGCCTTCTGTGACTTCCTTCATACCATATTCAATAAATTCATCTACATAACGCTGATAGTTGGTAAATAACACAAAGCGTTGAAAGTGATGTGGTGACGTACCGGAATAATGGGCAAGGCGTGATAAAGAATAGTCCACTCGTTCTGCGCCGAATAGAGAAAGCGGAAAGGGTTTACCTTCTTCTGCTCGGAACGTCCCATTTGGAATATCATCATCAATTTTTGCTAGATCAGGCATGTGGAATTTTTCCAGCATCTTTGGGATTTGTTCCTGACGTAGATCCGCTGTTAAACTTTCAAGTGCGAAGGTTAGGGGAATTTGCCGATCTGAAATTCCAACCCAAACAGGCCCACCATGGTTTTGAATAAGTAAGGCAATTTGTTCTTGTAGATAGCTTCTAAACAGTTGTGGATTGGTTATTGTCGTCCCAAAAGAGCCTGTATTTGGCACAGTGCCATAGGCAAGGGCAGATTTCTCTTTATTCGCTAAACTTGGAATATTGATCCATAAATAGGGATAACGCGCATCTGCACGTTCTAGGTCTTCTTCCCCTGCAACAAAGCGATCAAAATGCTTTTGCAGAAGCTGTTTTCCATCTTCGTAAATTTCGACAAGACGATCCACTGCTTTGACGGGATCGTCAAATGCGCAGGGATTGTCCATAAAGTTTTCCGGTTTATGTTCCATAAATATAATCTTTCTTTTTATTATTGTTATGATGTTAATATAAAAAGGAAATCCGCCTATAGACAATAGGCGGATCACATTAAATTTCTATGAAACAGTTTCAACGAAAAGTGGAAACTAACGCGCAACGGCGCAAATCTCTTGTTTTTCACCAATTCCCTTAAGGTTAAAGAAACCTAGGGATTCAATAGGTTTAGATAATTTTTCTGCAAACTCACGCGACATTAAACGACGACGACCTAATTCCTTCGTCTTGCTTTCAAGTCGTGCAGTTCGATTCACAGCTGGGCCCATAACAGTGAAATCAAGTCGATCAGGTGCGCCGACATTTCCGTAAGTTACAGTGCCTTCATGCAGGCCAACGCCAAAGTTGAAAACTGGTTTGCCTTCTTCTTTTCGACGCATATTGATTTCTTCCAGTTCTTTGTAAGCCATTTCAGATGCACTAAATGCACCTTCTGACGCACCATACAAACATCCGGTAGAGGAATTTTCCGCAGTGAATACAATTAACATGGCATCACCAATGAAACGCAAAACCTCTCCGCCATATTTTGTGACGGAATTGTAGACTAACTCAAAATACTCATTAAGAAGCTCTAACAAGTCTTCTGGTGGTAAAGTCTCAGTTAATAATGTGAAGTCACGTAAGTCAGAAAACCAAAGAGCCGCTTGAATTTCTTCACCTTGCCCGCGTTTGATTTGACCATCTAAAACACGTTGACCTGTTCTTTTACCTACATACGTGTCTAGCAAGGCAATAGCTAATCGAAGTGTCGCTAGCAACTCGACTTTTGCTTGGATATGTTGGGCCATGCGTTTTAGTTTCTGTACGTCACAGTCCGTAAAGCCACCCTTACGATTAGTGCTAATAAACAAATTATGTACGTCACCAGTACTAGTTAGCATTGGCAAGGCCAGATAGTCTGTTGCGCCCGTATCTGCGACATCTTGAATAGCCTCATGTTCTTTTGAGATATCAATGTCTTCAATCTTGAAGCGTACAGGTTTTCCTGTAGTCATTAATGTATCGGCAGGACTTCCTATGAAGGCGGCAGAATCTTTAAATCCATGTCCAACTTGCATTGTTTCAATTTCAGATTTGGTACTTTCCCAGATAAAGGATAGCGCTGCTACCTGTGGGTGAATTGTTCTAAATGAGAGTCGAATTCTATCTATTGGCGCTCCTGCATTTTGCAGTTGATTACATAGGCTTTTTAGAAAAAGTGCCGGATCGGTAAATCGTGAATCTTTTGAAATTAGCCAGTCTACCACATGTGCCAATGACCACCCTTCGCAGCCGCCAAGGACCAGTAGCGCTTGGTGTTCGAGGGAGATCTCATCAAACTGTTCAGTATCTTCTATGTCAAGCATGGCAATATTCCTTTGCTAATAGCATAGCGCAGACAAAAGAGTAGGGGAATGAATTAGTTGTATTTAAATTTACAGAAAAGGTTCAGACCTTAAAACTAATTCTCAAGTGTGACCGATTTCACAAGACAGAATATAGGCTTGTTCTTTTCAATTCCAAGGCTTTGGATGGATTTTCTTGTGAGATGAATAATCATAACTTCTGTTCCACATGTGACATGAACATAGCTATGTGTTTGATTTACATCGGTAATATAATTTACGGTAGCTGGTAATCTGATAAGCGTTGAAATCCCAGTAGGAATTGATGTTGCTAATGTAATATCACGCGCCCGTATTCGGAGGCGAATAAATGATCCTACCTCATCTTTTATGAGCGGGACGGGAATGATACCACCTGAAAATTCAAGGTTTGTTAAACCAAATTCATGATCGTGACTTTTTACGACCACGTTTAATAAGTTACCTGCATCAAACCCATCTAACTGGTCGGCATATTTTGGGTTGGTCATCATGTCTTGTGGAGAACCAGACCCCAAAATCTTGCCATTATTTATCAATATGAGTTTATCGGACAGTTGACATACTTCATCGAAGGAATGGCTAACATAAAGGATAGGGCATTTAAAATCAGTTGCGATACGTCGCAATAAGGGCATGATTTCTTTCTTCAGCTTGTTATCAAGCGAAGAAAGCGGCTCATCCATCAACAACATTTCTGCATTGGAAAGCAACGCACGTGCAATAGCAACGCGTTGACCTTCACCACCAGATAGTTTGGATGGCTTTCGATTAAGTAAGTGCCTAATATCTAAAAGATCTATAACTTCATTGCGATTGGGTGTATTTGATCGTGCAGGATGTGATCCATAAGATAAGTTTTGTTTAACGGTCATATGGGGAAATAAACAGTTATCTTGAAATACATATCCAAATCTACGCGCTTCTGTAGGTCGCTTCGTAATATCCAGATTATTTAGAATGATCTTTGACGATTCAGATCTATCTAAACCCGCGATGACGTTGAGTATAGTAGATTTGCCGGAGCCCGAAGGACCGAAAAGGGTCGTGATACCTTCTTGAACACATTTAAAACTAGCATCAATTTCAATGCTTTGACGCGCAGATTTAATCATAACGTCTAACATCTCATGACTTTCCTAATTGTTGGCGAGCTTTGCGCGCCATGATTTCCGAAGCAATGATCGCTAGCAAGGCTAGCACAGCAGAAATGATCGCTAACCGATATGCACTTGCTTCTCCATCTGGTACTTGTGTCATTGTATAAAGGGCCAGTGGAAGAGTTTGTGTCTTGCCGGGAATGTTTGAGACGAAAGTGATCGTTGCACCAAACTCACCCAAACTACGTGCAAAGCCCAAGATCGTCGCACCAGCAATCCCAGATATGGAAAGAGGAATAGTGATAGTAAAGAAGGTTTTTAAACTGGAACTGCCTAAACTGCGCGCCGCTTTCTCCAGCTTCGTTGGTACATTTTCAATTGCTAACTGGATAGATCGAACCATCAGTGGTAGGGCCATCACAGCAGCTGCGAGTGCAGCTCCCTTCCAATTGAAGGCAAAACTGATCCCAAATAGATCATATAGCCAACTACCAATATAACCTTGTTTTCCAAATGCAGTGAGTAGAAATAAACCTATGACGACAGGAGGCATCACTAATGGTAGATGAACAATTCCAAGCAAGAGATTACGACCTTTAAATTGGCATCGTGCGAAAAGCCATGCCAAGATTAGTGCAAGGGGTAAGGTTAAAAGCGTCGCAATCAAGGCGATCTTTAAACTTAAGCCAAGTGCGGCCAATTCAAATTCAGAAAGTCCAAACATTTTGCAAGTATTGCTTAATTTTTAAGGGGTTGAAAGCCAAATTTCTTCCAGATTGTTATTGCATCAGTATCGGATAAATTATCAAAAAGGGAAGTTGCTTTGGCATTAATCTGGTTGTCCTGTTTAAGCAGAAGGGCTTGATAAAGAATAGGTTCATGGCTGTTTTTGGGTAAAATATCAACCAGATGTATATTTTGAGCATTCAATGCATCACTTTTGTATACGATCCCATAATCAGCAGCACCAGACTGAACCAGATAGAGAGCCGCGCGTACATTTGAACTTGGTGCCAGTTTATTTGTTAACTCTTTCCAGAGGTTAAGATATTCCAGACTTTGTTTTGCATAGATACCAGCTGGGGTATGGGTGGGATCGCCAATTGCTACAAAGAAGTCATTTTCGTTTTGAAAGAGCTTCTTAATGGTTTGTGTCTGTGGTTGGTAACTGACGACAGCTAAACTGTTACTTAAGAAAGTTTTCTCATTTACGATAATGTCTGATGTAGTGGTTTTGAGCCAATCGGCCCATTTAATGTTTGCTGAAATAAAGATATCAGCTGGGGCACCTGACGCAATTTGCCGTGCAAGGGCGCCACTACTGGCAAATGAAAATTGAGGTTTGATTTTTTTGCTTTGTGCAATTTCATCTAACGCAGCTGTGAGGCTTGCGGCTGCAAAAACAGTAGGGGGTGTTTCTGCTTTAGCCACAGAAATACCCCCGATGAAAGAAGCGATAACAGCGATGATTTTGCTGTTGAATAGTGTCATCATTAAGCCTGTTTTAATCGTTCAAAGCCAGCCTCTAGATCAGCAATAAGATCATCTACATCTTCTAGGCCGATATGAATACGCATGGTCTGACCTTCTACTTCCCAATTCGTCGCAGTGCGAATTGGACGCGGGTCAACTGGAATAAGCAAACTTTCAAATCCGCCCCAACTAAAGCCCATACCGAAATAATTCATATGATCCATCATATTCGCCAAGGCTTCTGTGGATGGCTGTTCCATAATAAATCCGAATAGACCAGATGCGCCTGTGAAATCACGTTTCCAGATCTCATGACCTGGATCTTCGGGCAGCGCAGGATGCAGGACTTGTTTGACCTCTGGACGGGACTTTAACCATTTCGCAACCTTGATGCCATTTTCCTGATGTTGGCGTAAACGCGTTCCCATACTGCGCATGCCACGAGCAGCAAGATACACATCGTCAGGGCCAACACTATTACCTAGCAAATAGGCTGCTTCATCGACTCTTTTATATGTAGCTTCGTTACAGGCAATTGTGCCCATTAATGCGTCGGAATGACCAACAATATATTTAGTTGCCGCTTGCACAGACATATCGGCACCATGCTCAAGTGGTTTAAAGAAATATCCGCCTGCCCATGTGTTATCGACAATGGTGATAACATTATGTTTTTTTGCCTCTTTAATTATGGCAGGGATGTCTTGCATTTCAAATGTCCAACTTCCCGGGGCTTCCATGAAGATAACTTTTGTCGTGTTGCGGATGAGGGAAGAAATTTCAGAGCCAATTGCAGGATCGTAATATTCTACTTCTACACCGAAACGGCTAAGGAATTTGGACATAAAGTTGCGGCTGGGGCCGTAGACACTATCGGTCATCAAAACGTGTGATCCAGCTTCGGTAACAGAAAGAACAGCGGTGGTCACAGCCGACAACCCACAAGAGGTTAGAACCGTACCATGGGCACGTTCAAGTTCAGTAACGGCATCAGCAAAAGCAAAAGTAGTCGGTGTACCGCGACGGCCATAGAAAACATCTGTATGAGCCGCAGGGTTGTTATAGACCTCAAGAGTTGGGAACAAGATCGTGGAAGCATGATAAACGGGCGGATTAACAATACCTTTATTTTCAAAAGGCTTACGTCCTGCATGGGTTAAAACTGTATCATCATGTCTGTTCTTTGTGTTGCTAGCCATTTCCGAACCCTTTACCTTAACAATCAATTGTTTCATTCACTAAAATCGTGATAGCAGTGCCTTACATAACTGGCAAGTAAACAAGCAAAATTT
Source organism: Curvivirga aplysinae (assembly GCF_009711445.1). Lineage (GTDB taxonomy): Bacteria > Pseudomonadota > Alphaproteobacteria > UBA8366 > Aestuariispiraceae > Curvivirga > Curvivirga aplysinae. The sequence continues at coordinate 19,506 of NZ_SMMC01000173.1, forward strand.
GAAAATCACAGGACTAAATCAATCATGGAACATATGGATACAGTGGTTATTGGCGCTGGTGTTGTTGGATTGGCAATTGCACGTAAATTAGCGTTAGCAGGAAACGATGTATTGGTTCTTGAATCCGAGGCTGCGATTGGAACAGGGACATCTGCTCGAAATTCCGAAGTGATTCATGCCGGTATTTATTATCCCAAAGGCAGCTTGAAAGCGAAGTTTTGTGTTGAGGGTAAGAGGCAATTATATGAGTTTTGTGAAAGTCGTGGGGTTGAATATAAGAATAGTCAAAAGCTTATTGTCGCAACAGATGAGAAACAATTAAATGGCTTGCCTGCCATTAAACAAAAGGCAGAGGAAAATGGCGTTGATGATTTAGAATTTCTTACATCGGATCAGGCAAAGGCGTTAGAGCCAAATCTATCGACGGCAGGGGCATTGTTATCCCCATCAACCGGGATCGTGGATAGTCATGGGTTAATGCTGGCATTTCAAGGGGAAGCAGAAGATCATGGCGCTATGATTGCCTTTAATGCACCCTTGATTTCCTCGGAAATTCAAGCGGATGGTATTGTGTTAAATGTAGGTGGTGACGCGCCAATGCATATCAAAGCTCGGCAAGTGGTGAATTCAGCAGGATTGTATGCCCCAATGCTGGCTGCCAATATGGATGGTCTTGATGAAGCTTTTAAACCAAAGGCTTATATTTGTAAGGGAAATTACTTTACTTTAGCGGGGAGAAGTCCGTTTAGTCGCTTGATTTATCCGATGCCAAATGAAGCTGGCTTAGGCGTTCATATTACAGTTGACCTAGGAGGTCAGGCGAAGTTTGGACCTGACACGGAATGGTTGGATAAAGACTTGCCAGAATTAGATGATTACCCAGTTAATCCTATACGGGGTGAAAGTTTTTATGAGGCAGTGCGCAGCTATTGGCCCGATTTGCAGGATGGTGCCCTGCAAGCAGGTTATTCTGGTATGCGCCCGAAATTGGTTGGGGCAGGGGAGATTGCCGCTGATTTTAAAATAGATGGCCCCGAAACGCATAACATTCCGGGGCTGGTCAATCTATTTGGTATTGAATCTCCGGGATTAACATCCTCTATGGCGATTGCTGACCATGTTGAAAAACTCTTAAGAGTTTAAGAATTTTTCTGTCTCTACACGGTCACGTCCTTGGACACGTGCTGTTTCAGCATGTGTTAGGGTACCTTCAGCACATACTAAACCACGTGCAAGATATGCATTCTTCTTGCAAGCTTCTTTCCATCCATTTTCGATCATACTTTTGATATGAATGTAAAGTGCACGGCTATATCCCGCACTTGCGGCGACTGGAACAGAACCTGGAATGTTATCTACACAGAAATGCAAAATACCTTCTTCACGATAAGTTGGATCTTCCCATTTTGTTGCACGGCATGTCTCAACAGCCCCACCCGGATCACAGGAAATATCGGAAATAACAGCCGTCGGCTTCAAGCGTTTCAAATCGGCACGGGAAATGAGATGGTCATCGCGATGCTTTGGCCATAAAACGCAATTCACGATCAAATCGTAATCACCCATATCAGCGTTAAAATCATCGATATGTGCGGTTGAGAAATTACTATGGTCCCAATCTTGCTCCGTACGGTAACGAATACCGTCGGAAATGTCATAGCCGACAACTTCGATACCTAAAGATAAAAGCACACGTAAAGCACCGCGCCCCACATTGCCAAGGCCAATCACAGCTGCTTTGATCGGTTGTGATCCATAATGGCCATAGAAGTGACGACCAGACCCGCCATGTGGCGCAAAGCAATAGCGGATGCCTTCAAACGCGCCAACTTCACCAGCCAAGGCACAGTTTGGGGACCCGAATTCATGACAATCTTCTGCGGCAATCGCAGTGAGGCCCTTTTCTAATAAAGCATCAACTTGCCCCGGTAAGGCAGCCGGGTGAATATTTGTAAATAAGATATGATCTTCGCGAAGAAGTGGATATTCAGCTTCCAAAAATTCTTTCACTTTGACAATCAAAGTTGCACCACCATAAACGGATGCCGCATCCGGCATGATTTCCGCGCCTGCTGCTTTATATTCTTCATCAGTCACGCCAGACAGAATACCTGCATTGGTTTCCACCAATACCTTAACGCCTGCATCAGTAAGTTGTTTTACCTGCTCCGGCATTTGGGCAACACGGCCTTCTTGTGGTTTGATTTCCTTAGGGATACCAACAATCATTTTTTTATCCTTATGATTTACTCTTAAATTTTAATTTGACGGGAAAACTGGCATCGGTTGTGCCAACTCTATTTCTTTTGGAATGACCCCAATCGTTCTTGGGTCGGTAATTACTTGTGTTTCACGCTGATACACACTGAACCCAGCCTTTTGATAGGTTGGTAAGGCGGACGGGTGATCCAACGTACAGGTGTTTAATTGTATACGGGAAGGCTTGCTTGGATGGTCCCAAGCGGTTCGGACCGCGAAATCTAATAGATAAGGTCCTAAACCTTTACCAATGAAATCAGGAAAGAGACCAAAATAGCCGATTTCCATCGTTTGCCCTCTATCTTCGAAATTACTTAGGTTATCCAGCTGCACCCAACCCGCGGGAATGCCTCCAACAGATAGCAAATATTGATCAGTCGTTTCGCGTGTGACGATTTGTTCAATTTCACTATCTTCTGCGAGGCGTTTTTCCCACCAAAGCCATTTTTCACCGATGCTGTTATAGAGATATCGATAAAAACTGACTGTACATTCATGAAGTTTGATCAAAGTAACAGGAACGCCTTGGGTGGGAAGAGGGCGAGCCGATCCTTTAGGTCTCTCAGTCATTTCCAGATAACTTATAACCACAGGGATTTGATTATCCGTATCGTTCTTTGTAGGTGGCGCTGGTGGTTCTTTTAGCCATTTCACCATCAGGGTACGGTCTTCGCTTTGATAACCCCAGCTTTCATAGATCGACCTGACCCGTTGGTTTTCTGGACGGATCATTAACATAACTTTAGCACAGCCCTTATTCTTTAAGGCAGCTTCTGCTTCAATTGAAATATGATGACCAATACCTTTACCTTGATGGGTCGGATCAACAGCTAAATAATACACCCAGCCGCGATGCCCATCAAAGCCAAGCATGACTGATGCGATAACCTTATTATCGTCTATAGCGACGAGGATATCACTCTCCTTGGCATTTACTGCTGTTTCAATATCTGCTGCTGGATCATTCCATGGACGTGTAAGGCCGCATGTTTCCCATAAATGCAGGATATCCGTTAGATCATCATCATTATAAGAGCGTATAGAAAGTCTAGTCATGGAATTTGAAACTCCAAATTAAGGTTCGATCGGTGTTTCGCGATGTCCACCCCATTCAGTCCAACTACCGTCATAGACAGCTGCGTCCTCTTTGCCGATAAGATAGAGTGCAAAAGAGAGCACACATGCGGTCACACCAGTCCCACAACTGGCGATAACAGGTTTATCAAAGTCCAGCTTTTCTGTTTCAAATAATGCTCGAATTGAGGCCTCGTCTTTTATTGTTTTTGCTTCGGTTAAAATCTCCGCAAATGGCAAATTTAGAGAACCCGGGATATGTCCGCCGCGAAGACCGGGTCTCGGTTCTGGAATTTCTGCATGAAAACGATTTCGTGCACGGGCATCAATCACTTGGGCTTGCATGCTTTCCAAATTCACTTGAACATCGGATAGAGATTTAACCAGTTCAGATTTAAAATCTGCCGTATAATTTGTTGGTTGACGTGTTGGAAATTTATTATCCATTGGTCGGTTTTCTGCTTCCCATTTTAAAGAGCCGCCATTTAAAATCGCAACTTTGTCATGCCCAAAGCATCTAAACATCCACCAAACACGGGCTGCAGAGAATAAACCATAGGAATCATAAACAACGATCAGGTCTTCGTTGCTAATCCCCATTTTACTAACTGTGCGTGCAAAACCATCAGACGATGGCAACATGTGCGGAAGATCGCTTGTGCCATCTGATACCACATCGATATCGAAGAAAATGGCGCCGGGAATATGTTTTTCTTTATATTCTGCTTTTGCATCACGGTTTAGGTTCGGCATATGCCAGCTGGCATCTAGAATTGTGATTTTTGGATTATCAATATGTGCTTCAAGCCAGTCTGCTTCGACCAAAGCATGCGCATTTACATATGGCATTAATTTCTTTCCCCTTAAATTAAGCCGGATCAAAGACAATATTCACACGACGATTACGTTTGCCTTTGTTTTCAATTTTTGACACTAAAATTCGACCAATTTCGCTGGTTCTTTTAATATGTGTGCCACCGCAAGGTTGAAGGTCTACATCTTCGCCAACTTTGACAAGGCGTATTTGTCCCCCAATACGCGGTGGTTGAACAGACATGGTGCGAACCAAATCAGGATTAGCATCCAATTCATCCGTGGTGATATGCATGGTGCCTGTTTCATGATCAGCCTCAATTAGGGCATTCATTGCCTTTGTGATTTCTTCTTTATCTAGCGTATGCTCGCCAATATCAAAATCCAGACGACTTTTTTCTGCGCCAACCTGACCACCAGTTACACCGCAAGGCACAACAGAACACATCAGATGCATGGCGGAATGCATACGCATATATTTATATCGGGTTTCCCAGTTAATTTCGGCGATTACTTTGGTACCGATAGAAGGTAGGTCTTGTCCTTCGGCAGGGACATGAATGATGTCGTTGTTTTCTTTAGACTTTACAGTGGTTGAGATTTTAACTTCTTTTCCGTCTACAGTTTTTAAGATGCCAGTGTCACCGGGCTGACCGCCACCTGTCGGATAAAACACGGTTTGATCAAGGATGATACCATTTAACTCATTGATTTCCGTAATAGTCGCTTCACAGCTTTTTAAATACGAATCTTCACGAAAAAGATCTTTTGTCATTCTAATGTCTCCCACATTCAGACCCATGTCATCTCGTTTTTATTTGTTGGATTGTATTGTTTAAAATTGTACCTACAAGGTCAACTTGAATATGTGCCAGAATAAAAAAAAGCGGTCACAGTGTTTGTGACCGCTGGTAAACATTAATTTTAATTAATAAAGATTATAGCCATTCAGGATAGGGAAGGCCTTGTTCTTTTAAGAATTCAGGATTGTATAGTTTGGACTGATATCTAGTACCATAATCACACAAGATCGTTACAATTGTTTTTCCTGGGCCCAGTTCTTTTGCCAGCTTCATGGCACCGGCCACATTAACAGCCGCTGATCCACCAAGACATAGACCTTCTTTTTTCAAGAGATCAAATGCGATAGGAAGTGCTTCGGAATCCGTCACACGGAAAGGGTGGTCAACCTCTAAACCTTCAAGGTTAGCTGTAATACGACCTTGACCAATACCTTCCGTGATTGATGTGCCTTCAGCTTTTAATTCACCATTCTTATAATATTCATATAAAGCGGCACCACCCGGATCAGCAATACCAATTTGGATATTTTTATTGCGTTCACGTAACGCATCAGCCGTACCTGCGAGTGTGCCTCCCGTACCAACCGCGCAGATAAAGCCATCAACTTTACCATCGGTTTGTGTCCAGATTTCAGGACCTGTTGTTTCATAATGCCCTTGACGGTTTGCAACATTATCAAACTGGTTTGCCCAGATCGCGCCATTATCTTCACTGGCTGCAATTTCTTCTGCCAAGCGGCCTGAATATTTTACATAGTTGTTTGGGTCTTTATAAGGGACTGCAGGGACTTCACGTAAATCAGCGCCAGCTAATCGCAACATATCTTTCTTTTCCTGAGATTGGGTCTCTGGAATAACGATTACAGTGCGATATCCTAATGCATTACCAACGAGCGCAAGGCCAATGCCAGTATTACCAGCGGTACCTTCAACAATAACACCGCCCGGTTTGAGCAACCCTTTTTTCTCTGCGTCTTGAATGATGGCTTTAGCTGCACGATCCTTAACGGAGCCTCCAGGGTTTAAGAACTCAGCTTTACCTAAAATAGTACAGCCAGTCGCTTCAGACGGACCTTTTAGTTTGATAAGAGGGGTGTTTCCCACGGCATCAAGAAAATCGGCTCTATAATCCATTATTTTTGTGTCCTTTATATTTAACTACACTTAAATAATAAAAAAGAAATAAAATTACAAGTCCAGACTCGATTTTTTTAGAGCCAGCCATTGGATGGTGGCGACAAGTGCGAGGTTTGAAAATTTTCCATCAAGTGCGGCTTGTAAGGCATGGTCAAAATCTACTGCAAAAGAGCGAATATTTTCTGCTTCATGTTCCATACCATGAATACCTCCCACATTTTCTGTGGAGCAAATACCTACAAAACATTCCATTGTTTCTGAACTGCCGCCACCTGTGGGATAAAATAAACCAGTCTTGAAGAGTTTTGTTATTTCACAACCCGCTTCTTCAATACTTTCACGAATAGCTACATCTTGTCCTGTTTCTCCTTCGTCTATGATGCCGGCCACAGTTTCTATACACCAGCAATTCTCATCATCAGCAGCAAACGGGCCAGGACGAAATTGTTCAATTAGGATAATTTCATTTCTTACAGGATCATAGGGTAGGCAGATAGCTGCATGCCCACGTTCGAAGATTTCACGTGTGAATGGGCCAACAACATGTCCATCGAATGCTTTATGACTAAATGTATATCGATCTACTTGGAAATAATCTTTATACAAGGTTTCTTTTTTATGCAGGGTAACATCTTTACGAGTAAAGCTAGGAGTGAAGGTAGGTTTATTATACATTACTACTCAATTCTAAATGTCATAAATAATTTATTTTTCCAACGATAACGCATTGGTCAGGGTATCTAATTCTTCTCTTTTCGAAGAACGGCTCATGTTGTCAATAGATTGCATGTTACCTTGTAAGATACGAAATAACGCGGCAATAAACGGGTCTTCATTATTTAGTTGTTTGAATAAATTGCGTTTATTAACGGCGACACATGTGACTGTATTCATTGCTCTTGCATAGTATTTTCGTTTTTCAGAAGAGATCAATGCTTGCTCACCAAAGGCATATCCTGCACTTAAGAGTTTTATACGCTTTTCATGCTCTTTTTCATCAATTTCAAATAATTCAACAGTTCCATCATGGATGAGAAATATTTCATTTGAACTATCTCCGGCTTTAAAGATCAGTTCATTTGGTTGAAATGTATTTTTTTTGAGCATACGTGAGTCTGACATTATAGATATCATTCATTGAATAGATGATTTTTAAGGTGAGGGATATTATCCACTTTAATAGGCTTTAACTCCACATCATGAGACATACTACGTAACATACGAATCATGACCATAAGCATCATTTTTGTCACAGGGTTTGATTTACTTAATTTCTTTTTAACTGTTTCTTCTGGGATGGAAATAACTACTGTTGGTTCATCGGCAACGGCAGTTGCCATTCGTGGAGAATTATCCATTAGGGCCATTTCACCAAAGATGCCACCCGTTTCAACAAAACCAAGTGTCCCCTTGTCACCACTGGACATATTTTTGATGATGCGAACGCGACCACGTTGGACAACATAAGCTTGGGAGCCTTTGTCACCCTCATGAAAAATGATATCGCCCTGAGCAAAGGTTCGTCTATTTAATATTCGTCCTAATGCCGGATCATCGTGGACAGTCACGAAAGCTTCCCCTTCCATACTTTCTTGGAATTGCAGCAGTTTAGATTTTTAAATGTTTAAAAATACGAAACAACCAACCGCAACTAAAATATAGATAGATATAGGAAATCGGAAG
>NZ_SMMC01000062.1 GCF_009711445.1 Curvivirga aplysinae
TAATATCGATAATATCGTTATTTTTCAAATAGTTAATAACCATTGACATGAAAGCATATTTCGGTTTAACACTAAAGCAGAAATAAGAAGACTAAATTTGTAATAAAAAATGCAAAATAGTCAGAACCATCAAAGGGAAAACATCATGGTCAAAAAAGCCGCTGCCAAGCGCAAACCTGCACGCAGTTCTGCTGCGAAAGGTGCGAATGTAGATCCTGAACAATTAAAATCCGATTATCGCGAGATGCTTTTAATTCGCCGCTTTGAAGAAAAAGCAGGTCAATTATATGGTATGGGCCTGATCGGTGGTTTTTGTCACTTATATATAGGTCAAGAAGCAGTGGTAACAGGAATGCAGTCCTGTATCACACCGGATGATGCAGTTATCACAAGTTACCGTGATCACGGTCATATGCTTGCATGTGGCATGGATGCACGCGGGGTAATGGCAGAACTTACCGGACGAGAAGGCGGCTATTCTAAAGGTAAGGGTGGCTCCATGCATATGTTCTCCAAAGAAAAGAACTTCTATGGTGGTCATGGTATTGTAGGTGCGCAGATTCCACTAGGAACAGGTATCGCATTTGCCATGAAATATAACGAGACAGATAATGTATGTCTTGCTTATATGGGCGATGGTGCGGTCAACCAAGGACAAGTTTACGAAGCCTTTAATATGGCGGCTTTATGGAAGCTTCCCGTAATTTATATCATTGAAAATAATAAATACGGTATGGGGACATCGGTTGAACGTTCTTCTGCTAGCGGTGCTGATCTTCATAACCGTGGTAAGGCCTATGGTATTCCTGGGATTTCTGTTGATGGTATGAAGGTAGAAGAAGTACGTGAAGCAGGACAAAAAGCTGTTGCGCATTGCCGTGCAGGTAAAGGCCCAATCATTCTTGAAATGAATACATATCGTTATCGTGGTCATTCCATGTCAGATCCCGCAAAATATCGTTCAAAAGAAGAGGTTACTAAGGTTAAAAGCCAAAGTGATCCTATCGAGCATGTGCGCGAAATGATCCTTACAGGTGGTCATATGTCTGAAGATGAGTTGAAAGTGATTGATAAAGAAGTAAAAGCAATCGTTTCTGATTCTGCAGATTTCGCACAAACAAGCCCAGAGCCGGAAGCATCCGAGCTATGGACAGATATTTTGGTAGACGCTTAAGCGCAAAGATAAGGATCGAGATTATGACAGTTCAAATTCTTATGCCGGCGCTTTCGCCGACTATGACAGAAGGTACTTTGGCTAAATGGCTGGTCAAAGAAGGTGATGAAGTCAATGCAGGCGATGTTATCGCTGAAATTGAAACAGATAAAGCAACAATGGAAGTTGAAGCCGTTGATGAAGGCGTTATGGGGAAAATCCTAATCGCTGAAGGCTCTGAGGAAGTTGCTGTAAATACACCTATCGCAATTTTGTTGGAAGATGGCGAAGATGCATCGGCAATTGATGCAGCATCAACATCTGCTGCGTCATCCAATGCGCCAGTTGTTGAGGAAGCAGCATCAGCACCAGCGGCGACATCAGCACCTGTAGCTGAAATTGTTGAAGCAGAAAAAGAATGGGATGGCCCAGTTAAAACATTGACTATTCGTGAAGCACTTCGTGATGCTATGGCAGAAGAAATGCGTAATGATGAAGGTGTCTTTCTTATGGGGGAAGAAGTTGCTGAATATCAAGGCGCTTATAAAGTATCCCAAGGTTTATTAGATGAATTTGGTGCCAAGCGCGTGATTGATACACCAATTACAGAAATTGGTTTTGCAGGGGTCGGCACTGGTGCAGCTTATATGGGGTTGAAGCCAATTGTTGAATTTATGACATTCAACTTCGCGATGCAGGCAATGGACCATATTATCAACTCTGCTGCGAAGACATTATATATGTCTGGTGGTCAGATGGGAGCTCCAATGGTGTTCCGTGGTGCCAACGGTGCTGCATCTCGTGTGGGCGCACAACATTCACAATGTTATGCAGCTTGGTATGGTAGTGTGCCTGGTCTTAAAGTCGTTGCGCCATATAGTGCTGCTGACGCTAAAGGTTTGCTAAAATCTGCTATTCGCGATCCAAACCCAATCGTTTTCTTGGAAAATGAATTGATGTATGGCGTAAGTTTCGACGATGTTCCTGATAGTGAAGATTGGACTGTGCCAATTGGTAAGGCAAAAGTCGTGCGTTCTGGTACAGATGTGACAATTACTGCTTTCTCAATTATGGTTGGTAAAGCTCTTCAAGCGGCGGATGCGTTGGCAGAGCAGGGGATTAGCGCAGAAGTTATTGACTTGCGTACAATTCGCCCCTTGGACACAGCAACAATTGTAAATTCCGTTAAAAAGACAAATCGTTTGGTAAGCGTTGAAGAAGGTTGGCCTACATTTGGTATGGGTGCGGAATTGGCAGCCACAATGATGGAACAAGCGTTTGATTGGTTAGATGCACCTGTAACACGTGTGACAGGTAAAGATGTTCCGTTACCTTATGCGGCTAATCTTGAGAAACTTGCATTACCGCAACCGGAAGAAATCGTCGAAGCAGCGAAAGCTGTTTGTTACAAGTAATTGGTGAAGAAGGAGAATTATCATGCCGATTAAGGTTCTAATGCCTGCACTTTCACCAACAATGACCGAAGGCACATTAGCTAACTGGCTTGTGAAGGTCGGGGACGAAGTTTCTGCGGGTGATGTGATTGCAGAGATTGAAACAGATAAGGCCACAATGGAAGTCGAAGCTGTTGATGAAGGCACTGTTGCAAAACTGCTTGTTGACGCTGGTACGGAAGGCGTTCCGGTAAATGAGCTAATCGCTGTTCTTGTCGAGGAAGATGAAGATATGTCAGCTGCTGATGGTGTAACAGGTGGCGGTGTATCTGCACCAGCTGCAGCACCTGCAGAGGATCCACAACCAGCTGTAGCCGCACCAAGTGCGACACCAGCTCCTATTGCTTCTTCAACAAGTAGTGGCGATCGTATCTTTGCTTCACCATTAGCAAAACGTATTGCATCTCAAGAAGGGTTGGATCTGTCAAAAATTACAGGCTCTGGCCCACATGGTCGTATTGTAAAAGCCGATGTGGAAACAGCCTTGGCTTCTGGTTCTGCGAAAGCAGGGGCTGAGGCTCCTACCGCAGCAGCAACTAAACCAGCAGCTCCGGCACCTATGTCTACAGATAATCCATTTGAGCCAGAGTTCGAATTGGTATCCATGAATAGTATGCGTAAAACAATTGCGCGTCGCTTGACTGAATCCAAACAGAATGTTCCTCATTTCTATCTTTCTGTTGATTGTGAGATCGATAAACTTCTTGCTTTGCGTAAAGAACTAAACGATCAAGCTGATGGTAAATTCAAATTATCGGTAAACGATATTGTGATTAAAGCTGCGGCTGTTGCACTTCGTAAAGTGCCTGCAGCAAACGCCTCTTGGTCTGATGAGGGTTTAAAACTTTATAAGCAAGCTGATATCTCCGTTGCTGTTGCGATTGATGGTGGATTAATTACACCAGTTATTCGTAATGCAGGAAATATCGGTCTAGAGAAAATCTCTAGCGAAATGAAAGAACTTGCAGGTAAAGCCCGCGAAGGCAAATTGATGCCAGAAGAATTCCAAGGTGGCACATTCTCTATTTCCAATCTTGGTATGTTTGGTATTGATAACTTCCAAGCCGTTATTAATCCGCCGCAAGCGTGTATCTTGGCAATTGGTGCTGGTAAGCAACAACCAATCGTTAAAGATGGCGAATTGACAATTGGTACAGTGATGACAGCAACTTTGTCTGTGGATCACCGTGCAGTTGATGGCGCTATTGGTGCTGAATATTTGAAAGTCTTCAAATCCCTCATCGAAACGCCGATGGGTATGATGCTTTAAGCGGTAATTATATGATGTCTGGTGCAATTTCTCTGAAAGATAAGCTGGCACAATTCCAAGATCATTGGTCACCTAAGCGTATAGCGCAGGTCAATGATTTTGATGTGAAGATTGTCAAATTTGAAGGGGAATTCACCTGGCATAAACATGATGATGAAGACGAATTGTTTCTGGTGATTGAAGGTGAGATGACCATTCAATATCAGGATCGTGAAGATGTAACTCTTAAAGCTGGTGAATTGCATGTCATCCCCAAGGGGGTGTTACATTGCCCAATCGCAAAATCTGAATGTTCTGTTCTATTACTGGAGAAATCCGGTGTTGTTAACACAGGTGATGCAGAACAAAGCGACCTCACCAATGCTGTAGAAGACATTTAAGGCAATGCCTTGCCTCTATCAGGAGATGAAAAAATGGCAGATCAAAATTTCGACGTCGTAATTGTAGGTGCTGGTCCAGGCGGATATGTAACAGCGATCCGTGCCGCCCAGTTAGGCCTAAAAACAGCAGTCGTAGAGGCCAATCACCTAGGTGGTATTTGTTTGAACTGGGGCTGTATCCCAACAAAAGCGTTGCTTCGTTCTGCAGAGATTTTCCGTTTTATGGGACATGCGAGTGAATATGGCCTTTCCGTTGAAAAAGCTGGCTTTGATTTAGAGAAAATCGTTGCTCGCAGTCGCGCCGTGTCTAAACAGCTGTCTCAAGGTGTGGCCCATCTTCTCAAGAAGAACAAAGTTACTGTTATTGATGGCTGGGGTAAGCTTGCAGGCGGTGTCGCTGGTGCGCGCAAAGTAACTGTTGAAAAAGACGGTAAAGTTTTTGATACGTTAACTGCAAAGAATGTAATTTTGGCAACTGGCGCCCGTGCACGTGAATTGCCGGGCCTTGAAGCCGACGGAAAACTTGTATGGACTTACAAAGATGCCTTGGTACCAAAAGAGATGCCTAAATCATTGTTGGTAATGGGGTCTGGCGCAATTGGTATTGAATTCGCAAGTTTCTTTCAGACCTTGGGTGCCGATGTAACAGTTGTTGAAGTTATGGATCGTATTATGCCTGTTGAAGATAAAGAAATCTCAAAGATGGCTGAGAAATCCCTGACCAAGCAAGGCATGAAGATTAAAACGGGTGCGACTGTCAAAGGCCTTAAGAAATCAGCCAATAACGTCACTGTCACTGTCGAGAAAAACGGTAAAACAGAAGATATCATTGTAGACCGCGTGATTTCGGCTGTAGGTATTGTTGGTAACGTCGAAAATATCGGTATTGATGGAACTAAGATTAAAGTTGATCGCACTCATGTTGAAGTTAATCAATGGTCGGAAACATCAGAAAAAGGCGTTTATGCAATTGGTGATTTAGCAGGACCTCCATGGCTTGCACATAAAGCCGAGCATGAAGGTGTGATCTGTGTTGAAAAGATTGCAGGCGTTAAAGGTGTTCATCCGCTAAATACGAAACGTATCCCGGGTTGCACTTATTGTCATCCACAAGTGGCATCCGTTGGTTATACGGAAGATGCAGCTAAGGAAGCAGGCTATGATATTAAAGTGGGACGTTTTCCATTCATTGGAAATGGTAAAGCAATCGCACTTGGTGAGCCAGAAGGTCTAATCAAGACCGTGTTTGACGCCAAGACAGGTGAATTGCTAGGAGCGCATATGATTGGTGCGGAAGTAACCGAGCTAATTCAAGGGTATAGTATCGCACAAACACTTGAAACAACCGAAGAAGATTTGATGCATACGGTCTTCCCACATCCAACATTATCAGAAATGATGCATGAATCTGTTTTAGATGCAT
>NZ_SMMC01000167.1 GCF_009711445.1 Curvivirga aplysinae
AGTAGCTAAAGGAAAAGAAAATACAAATAAGAAAGGGACCCAGCCCGTGACAAATGAATTAATTACACTCGTAGAACGTCTCCACCGCCGCTTTTTGGATCTCGTTCGACTTGAATTACAGAATAATGGCATTCGTGATATTAATGCAGTTCAAGCCTTAGTTTTAACCAATATTGGTGAAGGTGAGGTGCTTGTACGAGATTTGATAGAACGTGGTTATTACTTAGGGCAAAATGTAAACTATAGTATCCGTAAACTCGTTGATTATGGATATTTAGAACAGCAACGTGATGAACATGACAAAAGATCTGTACGTGTGAAAGTCACTGATCAGGGTAAAGAAATTTTACCTTTGGTTGAAAAAGCAGTTACTGTTGGACAACATGATGATGAAGCGAATGACAATTCCATGACTGAGGGTGAAATGGCTGATTTATGCTCTAAGTTGAAACTAATTGAGCGTGGATGGTCTGAACAAGTTCAATATGGTTATCGTCGTTTCTAAATGATTATAAATGCTTAACCCTTGACGAAATAGGAGTAAAAGTTTAACTCCTATTCTCATCAGGGTTATGTTAGTCTTGCACTATACTTGTAAGAACATTCAATAGAAATAAGGCTTTGTTATGGAAGTACGTATCTTTAAACCTGCTAAAACTGCTATGCAGTCTGGTCGTAATAATCTCAAGAAGTGGGTGTTAGAATTTGAACCAACAGACCGTGCCGCTGCTGATCAGTTGATGGGCTGGGTTGGCTCTGCCGATACAAATAAACAAGTACAATTGAAATTTGAAACCAAAGAGGAAGCCGTTGCATATGCGACTAAACGCGGCTTTGCTTATACAATTTCTGAAGAGAAGATTAGAAAAATAAAACCAAAGGCTTATGCGGATAATTTTGCAGCGGATCGCCTGTTTCCCTGGACACATTAGTTGGTTTAAACATAATTAGCAGCTGCCCTAATTGTTCGATTTGGGCTTTTTCTTTGAGTTGAAATATTTTTACGTTATATGGTCGGTAATGGCTTGAGATATCTGAAACTGGATGATAAGTTCCGATCCGATTAAAAGATGGTCCCGTAGCTCAACTGGATAGAGCAATTGACTTCTAATCAATAGGTTGGGCGTTCGAGTCGTCCCGGGATCGCCATAAAGGCCTCTGAATTTCAGAGGCCTTTTTGCTTATGATATTTGCGATAGCTTTATTTTAATTTCTTCGGCATCGAGATGATGAAAGAAATGATCAAGTTCTGGAATATAGTCATAAAAACTACCGTCATTGAAAATAGAGTCATTTTGGCGGAAATAGCAATATGCCTGATAGAGAGCTGTTTGATCAACAAACCATAAATCTGTGGATGATTCTTCAATCCTTTTTGCTATAATTTTAGCAGTTAAATCTGCAATTTTATATCCGTTACTTCCCTGAAAAGCTGTAAGGGCAGCATATTCATATCCACCTGGGCCAAAACTTGGTCGCTTAAAGCGAATATAGTCGTAATCTTTTATTGCATTAGGGATTGGTGTTAAATCTACTTTTGCAATCATATCGATATCAAAAGTCATAATTGGTGATTTATATCGCTTTAAAAGGCTCGTCAACATGAAGAAACGTAAACTTGCATAATATGGTGATTTCTCCATATTTATTTCAGATGGTTTTGTGTTCAAACTGATTTTTAAATCTATGTTTGGGCATGCTGCTTTGATTTCATCAATAAGAGAAGGGGTTTCAGCATCAGGATCGATAATATGGAGATGGAAAATATTATCTGTTGGCCAAAATTGATTCAACGATTGAAAGAAATCACGACCAAATGTTTTTGTATAATGTTTGTCTGCTGCAACCAAACCTATAGGCAGAGGTGATGTTTCGGGGGGATCCTGCCAATCTATTTCACCAACAAATTTAGAAAGATATGTTGTGGATTTTGTTGTCAGCTTGTTGACATCTTCAAACGAAATCAGATTCACGCATTGTCTATAAGTAGAAAATAAATCCGCATTTTCTTGAATTTTAAGTTCATCCTTATTTTCCAAAAATAGTTTTTTGCACTCAAGAAAGATCTTATTCGCATTTTTTAACTGATCTAGTTCTAATAACAAATGTCCATAGTGATAGAGAATAAGTACATAATCTGCGCGCTCTTTTGGCCAGTTTTGAACCAAAAATTCGAGTATTCTCTCTTGTCGGGTGGACGCAAACCCCATCATTGACGCTAAAGTTACAATAGGACCATCTGAAAAATGAGTATGTCGTTGATCCAAGATTCGCAATGCTGCAGGAATATTTCCAGTTGCACAAGCACAAGCCATCATACCACTCCAATTCTGTGGATCAGCAGGGGATAACAGCATGTTTTCCTGAAACTTTTGTAAAGCTTCGTTAGGATTACCAGACAATAAAATTTGCCAAAGTTGTTTCACATTCAAATCAGTATCAATCATATGTTAAGAATATCTGATTCATGTTGCCTATAAAGAAAAAGCTGTATTCTTTCGAATACAGCTTTTTAAATTTCATTGGTTTAAAATGTTTATACAAATTTAGAACCAAAGATCACTTCCGGTAGCCAGTTAGCCAAGCCTGGGTTTAGGGCAAGAATAACCAAAGCTACAATTTGAATAACGACAAAAGGTAACACACCTTTGTAAATATCTGTTGTTTTCACTTCTTTTGGTGCAACACCCCGTAAATAGAATAAAGCAAATCCAAAAGGAGGCGTTAGGAATGATGTTTGTAGATTCATCGCCATCATAATGCCAAGCCAAACTGGGCTTACCCAATCGTTTTGCAACAAGATAGGCGCAACGATTGGCACAACCACGAATGTGATTTCGATAAAATCCAAGAAGAAACCTAATACAAACATGACCAGCATGACCATAATGATCATACCCCATTCACCGCCAGGAATAGCGGTTAGAAATTCTTGTACAGCCTCATCACCACCAAAGCCGCGGAATACAAGACTGAACATTGCCGCGCCGATCAAAATGATGAATACCATAGAGGATATTTCCATGGTGCCACGGTTGACTAAGCGAAGAATACCAGCACCCCATACACGCCATAAAGAAACCAACAACCCCCAAACAAGGAATAGGCCACAGATAAAGGCTGCAACAATTGCTGCCATGTCACCAGTTGGAATTTCATTACGCAAAATACGCATATCAAAAAACGCTGATAGGAAAAGCATAACAACCAAAGAAGCCGCTGATAAGTAGATTGCGGTATTTGAACCTTTATCGATAGCTTTTAAGATACCACGTAGGATATGTAGATGTGTTGCTGCTGTTGTTACAATCATACCGATCGTAGCAAGGATCCAAGGCATATCTAACATAGAACCGATCAACATGAAGGTCAGGAAGCCACCAATCGCAGCACCTAATAAACGTGATAAACGTGCTTGTCCATCAGGTGTATTCAACTCAAGAATTCTTGGCATCTTTAATTCTTCAACACGGATACCTGCAAGTAAAGTTGCACCCATAGCACCAACTGCTGCGGCTTCAGTTGGTGTGGCAATACCAGCTAAAATGGAGCCTAACACTGCAACGATAAGAACAACTGGAGGAATGAGTGCATGCATTACTTTTGGAAGTAGAGCAGCATCTTCCCCAAATTCTTCTGCTGGAATAGGGGGGGAGGATTCAGGTTTAATAACCGCATAAATCAATTGGTAAAGAATATACATACCCACAAGCATCAAGCCTGGAAGCAATGCACCAGCAAACAAATCCCCAACAGATAAAGGTTCCGGAGACCAGTTACCAACAGCACGTTGTGCATCAACATATGCGTTTGAAATTTGGTCACCCAATAATACCAATACGATGGAAGGTGGGATAATTTGTCCTAAAGTACCTGCTGCACAAATTGAGCCACAGGCCAATGATTTATCATAACCACGACGTAGCATGGTTGGTAAGGACATAAGTCCCATTGTTACCACGGTCGCCCCTACAATCCCTGTAGAAGCCGCGAGTAACATGCCAACGATTGAAACGGAAATACCTAGTCCACCACGCAAAGAGCCGAAAAGGCGTCCCATGGTTTCAAGCAATTCTTCAGCTACTTTAGACCGTTCAAGCATAACGCCCATAAACACGAATAAAGGAACTGCAATTAGCACTTCATTCCAGACAGCGCCGCCAAAAATACGGCTTGGAATATTGGCAATAAAGGCAAGGTCAAATACGCCTAACGCAAATCCAAGCAGTGCAAACATAAGTGCAACGCCGGATAATGTGAATGCAACAGGAAAACCGAGCATCAAAAAGATGCAGGCTGCTGCAAACATCCCGAGATCAAGATATTCTACCATCATTAAATGCCTTCGTGTTCTTCGTCTTGAGTTGCTTCTTCATCGCCAGTCAGCACACGAAGAGAATGAATAGCCATTGAAATGCCTTGTAATATCAACAATACCAGCATTACAACCATGGCAGATTTCAAAATAAAGACAGCTGGAATGCCGCTTGTTTCTTTTGATTTTTCAAATATTTGCCAAGAAGAGGCCACATAAGGCCAAACGTAATAAAGCATGCCTACACATACTGGTAATAATAATGTAAAGAAGCCGAAAATATCGACCATTGCTTTTTTACGAGGTGAAGCGCCGCGATAGAAAATATCTACCCGCACATGACCACCATGAAGCAGCGTATAACCTGCACCTAACATAAATAATAAACCATGCATATAAATGATGGATTCTTGCATAAAAATGGAACCGTAGCCAAATACGTAACGCAAAACTACGACCAAAAACTGAACCACAACCATGAACAACGCCAGCCAGCATATAGACATACCAAATTGCTGATTGATGCGATCAATGAAGCGGGCCAGACAAGCTAAAACTTGCACAGACACCTCCCACTTGATGTTCTAAACTTTATAAATTAGGGCAGACCCCCAAATTTTTACAATATTGAGCCGCATTATAGTCGTCAAACCCGCAGATACCAGCCAAAAATGATCCAAAATACTGAAAATTCACAAATTTAGTGATGTTTTGGAATAAGTATTAGGTGCAAGAATGAAGGAATAACTGAAATTTTCTTTCTGTTAGCTTGCGAAAGCTATTATTTAAATATAGCTGAAATTTTGCTGCGAATATGTCGAGTTTTGGCAAAAAAATAGCCTCAGAACCAAAGTTCCGAGGCTATTCCTATTACTTTTCAGTAACTGATTCTGATTACTTGCTATATTTGAATGGCAAGTTACGTGCATCAGCGTAAGCACGTTCAGAAATTTTCGCATAAGGAATTACATTCTTACGGAAGTTAATGAAGCTGTTGTAGATTTTTGCTCCTAGTGGATCAACATCGCCCACTTCACCAACAACTTCACCAGATGCACCACCAATTGCATTCAATACATCGTTAGAGAACTGGCGTAATTGAACACCATGTTTGTTCAACAATGTATCCAACGCAGCAGCATTACGTGCGTTATATTCTGCATACATTTCATTGTTTTCAGAACGTGCACATTCTTGGATCAATGTTTGTTGAGAAGGTGTTAGGCTATCCCAAACGCCTTTGTTTACACCAGCAGCCAAAGTTGAACCTGGCTCATGGAAACCTGGCCAGTAGTAGTATTTGGTTACTTTATAGAAACCAAATGCCAAGTCGTTCCATGGACCTACCCATTCAGTCGCATCAATAGCACCAGATTGTAGGGATGGGAAAATCTCACCACCAGGTAATGTAATAGCGGATGCGCCAATACGACGAAGCACCTCACCACCAAGACCCGGCATACGGATTTTCAAGCCTTTGTAATCTTCTAGAGAGTTGATTTCTTTGTTGAACCAACCGCCCATTTGAACGCCTGTATTACCACACATAAGACCTTTGACATTGAACTCTGCAGACAATTCGTCCCATAATTCTTGGCCACCGCCATGTTGGACCCATGCGTCCATTTCATTGGCGGTCAAACCCATTGGTACCGCTGTGAAGAAGTTAAATGCTTTATGCTTACCTTGCCAATAATATTCTGCGCCATGATACATGTCTGCAGAACCTTGAGATACAGCATCAAAAGACTCAAGCGCAGGGACCAATTCACCAGCAGCGTATAGTTTAACAGTCAATTGACCGTCAGAAGCTTTGGTTACTTTGTCGGCAAAGCGCTGAGCACCAGTGCCAAGGCCTGGAAAGCCTTTTGGCCAAGTTGTAACCATTTTTAATTCGCGTTTACCAGAAGCAATTGCTGGTGCAGAAAGTGTACTTGCAGCCGCGGCAGCACCCGCAGCAATAGAAGCACCTTTCAGGAAATCACGACGTTTCATTATTACCGTCTCCCAATTTAGGTTAAAAAATTATCCGATGAACTGTAAATCCCTGTTTAGCCAATCCATCCTTATTATTTTTGAATAACATAATTTTCTCTTGTTATTCAAAACTCTTGATAAAGTTATAGCGTAATTACTTTTTACGCAATAATTGGATGACGGAAATGAATGAAATTTTTAAGAAATTGTATGAAGATGCCTTTGGGGGGCGGCAATTAGAATGTTACAATTTGTTCCAATGCCCTTTGTCATAATATTCTAAAGGGGTAAAACGTTCTTTATAAGCCATTTTTGCACTGTCTTTAATCCAGTACCCTAAATATACATATGGAAGATATTCATTTTCCATTTTTTGAATCATATCTAAAATTATAAAGCTACCAAAACTTCTTTCACGTAAATCAGAATCAAAGAAGCTATAAACAGCTGACCATCCATCTGGTAAGATATCTGTTAAGCATGCTGCTTTTAGAATATTGTCTTTATCACGATATTCTATGATTCTGGTATCAACAGGACTGAGTTTTATCATATTTTCAAAGTCGTAGCGCGACATATCAGCCATTTCACCATCGTGATGACGTGATGTGACATATTTTTTAAACAAAGCATATTGTTCATCTGTAACATTAATACCTTTGATTTCGGATGTGAGGTCAGAATTTTTACGCAGAATACGTTTCCATCCTTTTTTCCAATCAAAGTTATTTACGTTGATACGCACGGACTTACAGGCATTACAACTGGGGCATGTCGGGCGATAGATGATATTATGAGAGCGGCGGAATCCTGCTTGGCTCATTCTGTTAAACTGATATTGTGCCCATTCACCGCTTACTTCAGTAAAAAGTTGTTGTTCAACTTCGCCGTCAATATAGGGGCATTTCATTTTGTTAGACCGATGAAATATTTGTATCGGTGCAGGGCGTTGAATTGACATTCTTAACTACCAGTTATGATCACAAATTCTGGTTGCGTAAGCCAGAGATATCTATTTCACCTTAAATTTTATGATTTGTCTAGAAAATCACCCGGAATAACACGACTGTTACTTAAAATATCGTGCAGGCATCTGCCTTTATTATCAAATAAACACCATGCTAACAGAATACCACCGGTCATAGACAAAGTCATATAGAAGAGAATTACCTGAATAACAGCTTGTAGCCAGCTTAACCGTTGCCCTGTCGATGCTTCAATTTGAATTAAGCCCATCGCACGTTGTCCAAAAGTAGATTGGTTTGGCGAGGAGATTAGGAAGGAATGATAGAAGAGGGGAAGTAATAAAACGACAACAGCAATCAGCGGTGATAGTAATCCAAATGATGCTAAATTAATGAAAAATAAAGCTATACCAATTATCCCCAAAATAACCGCATCGATAATATAAGCAATTATCCGTTTGCCAATAATTGATTGCCCATCGCCAAAATCCGTTATTGTTTCACGTGCAGGATTCATACTGAGTTGGATTGGTGGTTTAATATTTGGATTGCTCATCTATTTTTTCCCAGATTGAAAAATACCATAAAGTATAGGTAAGTATTCATCTATATTCTACAAGGCAATTGTGCAAAATAAGACAAGAATGAACTACAACTGAGGAGCTTCATCCGGATTGAATAGGGAAGGTGAACCAGTTTCTGGTTCGCCAGTCATCTTATCCGTTGCTTGACGTATATAAACAATAACAACACGTCTATTTGCTGGCGCGCCCGGGTTATTCGCATCAAGAGGTTCGTAAGAAGCTTTACCTACGACGGCTTGAAAACGGCGAGGCGTGATTCCAGATTTTTGCAGTTGTCGGCGTGCTGATCCTGCACGATCAACAGAAAGTTTCCATTGATCTTCTTTTTCTTCTGCACCGTCTGTATGACCTGTTACAGAGACAGGATTTGGTAGGCGTTCACCATATTGTGCAATGAAGCGTAACAACATAACTCCATGCTCGGTAAGTTTCGCAGATTTATGCTCAAAGAGTGGCAGTTTCTCCTGATCAAGCATTTGAACTCGCAAACCTTCATCAGTCACATCAATCTTAATTGATTGTTTTAATTCTTTTAATTCTGGAGGTAGGTTGTCTAGAGCAGCTTCCATAAGCTCTTTGGTGCCATAGAAATTCTGTTCCTCCATAATTGGATCGAGACGTCCTTTTGAACCCGTTGACTCTTCATCTGCCGTACCAGAACCTTCGGTTTCTGAATCCTGAAGGCCTTGATCTCGTGGTGCAGAAATATCTGCTGCTGTATGGAGTTTTTCTTCCTCAGGGCCCGGTTCGGCAGATGTTATACCGCCAAACATACCGCCAGCACCACTTGGGTCAGCAGTCTTCTTAGTAGTCGGGGTAAAATAAGACGATACGCCTTTCAAGACTTCTTCTTCTGTCGCATTTAGGAGCCAAAGTAATAAGAAAAATGCCATCATTGCGGTTACGAAATCCGCATAAGCGATTTTCCAGGCACCACCATGGGCACCATCTTCTGCGATCTTTTTTACTTTGAATATGACGGGTTGTTCTTCGTCTGCCATTTCCTAACTCTTTCTCAATCTATTCCAGAGTTGGAACTTGCGTGCTAATCGCGGAATCATAATCCGGGAAAGTAAGCAAGATTGCCAAACGTCTATTACGTATTGAACCGGGATAGCGAGGGTCCAACAAATCAGATGCGCCTTTGCCACGTACCGTCACAATTTTTGAATCAGGAAGTCCTGCATTTACAAGCCATTCGCGTATCACGAAGGCGCGATCGGTAGATAATTCCCAGTTTGTATATTCGTCATCGCGAATAAAGCCGTTTCGTTCTGTATGAACAGTAATTTCAACTTCATTTGGAAGAGAAGACATTATACTTCCGACAACAGCGAGTAGCTGACGAGAATAACGTGTTAACTCGTCCGTATTTTCTTCAAATAAAGGTCGATCTTCCTGATCCAGAATTTGAACGCGCAAACCTTCATTGGTGATCTCAAACATCATACTTGTTTGGATTTCTCTTAGAAGTTCTTGTTCCATAACAGATTGGCGTAACTGTTCCATCGCCTCATTAAGGCGTTCATTGCGTTGTTCTTCCTGAACTGCAGCAGCTTGTTCTGTTTCTGACAAATCTTCGTCTTCTCGTTCATCGCCCTCAAAGTCGCCTTCTGCTTCTTTACCATATGAAGGTAAAGCTACATTAATTTTTGGTCGAGAGCTTGCTGATCTCATTGCACCTTCGACTGCAACTGCCATACCAGCCATGGCTTCACCAACAGCAGCAGCATTTTCTGCTATGTTTGCCGGTGCAAAATATTCTGATAAGCCATTCATTTGATTTTCTGTGGTTGCGTTTAAAAGCCAAAGTAAAAGAAAAAAGGCCATCATCGCTGTTACAAAGTCAGCGTAAGCAATTTTCCAAGCGCCACCATGTCCCTCAGCGGGGATTTTTTTCTTTTTGGTAAGTATAAGCGGGGCGAGACCGTCATCACCTTCAAAAGCATCCGCCATCTATTTACTCCTACTTACCATTCAGATCATCAAACCTAATCAATAAGAGACTATCTTATGCCACTGGTGGCAAAGTACCGGTTGCTTCTTCCACTTCGGCAAAACTCGGACGCATATGTGATGCAAGAGCTTTACGAGCGAATTCAACAGAAACCTGAGGTGCATATCCTTGAAGATGAGCCAACATACCCATTTTCAGGCAATTCATATATGTGGCTTCTTCTTCCATCATTTGTTTTGCGTTACTCGCCAAAGGTGCGAACCAACCATAACAAAGAAGAATACCTAAGAAAGTACCTACAAGCGCACCCGCGATCAAACCACCAAGTACTTCGGGTGGTTCAGAAATTGACCCCATTGTCTTAATCACACCTAAAACCGCAGCAACGATACCTAGGGCAGGGAAACTTTCAGCAAGGTTTGTTAGCGCATGACCAACGGAATGATCTTCGTGGTGATGCACTTCTAACTCTAGATCCATTAAAGTTTCCAACTCATGAGGATTATCAGTGCCAAGTGTCATCAAACGAAGATAGTCACAGAAAAACTCTAACGCATGGTGATCATGTGACAAGGTTGGAAATTCTTTAAATAATGCACTATCGTGGGGGTTTTCTACATGTGGTTCAAGTGCGAGGGCACCTTTCTGCTTCATAAGTTTGAAAACTTGATATTGGCATAGAAGCAATTCCAAATAATCGGCAGCTTTATATTTAGGGCCTTTGAAAGTTTTCCCTAAACGGCCAAAACCAGCTTTAACAATCTTCATCGGATTTGAAATAATAAAAGCGGAAATACCCGAGCCAAAAATAATTACAACCTCAAACGGTTGGTTCAATACGGCTAGCTTACCGCCCATAGCAACATATGAACCGATCACACAAGCTACTACGGCAATCATTCCGATAAGAACAAACATATGGTGGACCCCATCACTTATGTTTAAAACTGCATTAACATATCAATTTCATGCAGATAGAAAAAGTCATTAATGTCGCATTTAGCCATGAATCGACAGGCGCGTCTATGCTTGTTTTGAAAATATTCTAATATTTTGAGTGAATTATGCGTTTTAATCAAATTTTAGAGAGTTCAATGTTAGAACTCCCAAATAAGTAATTTTGTTTGGCGTCGATCTTGTACAGGGATCATTTCCTTTGCAGGGAATTTCTCACTGTCAAAGCTATTACTTATTAATACGGCCCCTTTGGGAAGTTCCTTTTTACATTTTAGAAGTAACTTATCCATTGGGTGTGGGGAAAGGAAAGCATAGACAAGATCCGCATCTTTTATGGAAATATCCCAGATGGATTTCCTATGGATTTGCACATTCTTACAACCAGATAGCTTACATGCAATCCATAAGATAAACCAAGTTAGAGGAGCTGTTTCAATACCAATAAAATCCTTATTCGGATGG
Source organism: Curvivirga aplysinae (assembly GCF_009711445.1). GTDB lineage: Bacteria > Pseudomonadota > Alphaproteobacteria > UBA8366 > Aestuariispiraceae > Curvivirga > Curvivirga aplysinae. Next base: position 11,218 of record NZ_SMMC01000167.1, read on the forward strand.
CGTTTTGCTAGTGGAATTAAAGCGCTACCTATACCGCATCCTAAGTCATAGAATTTTTCAATTTCAATTTTTTCGTCAATAAATTGAGAAAGTGTTTCTACTGTTTTTTTATTGCTAAGATATAATGGAACGCGATCTCTAAAACTGTTCCAGTTTAAAAGTAATAATCCACCAGCAAGAGTTGGATAAATCCATATTGGAAAGGATTGACCTTCCATAATTAGATAGGCTGTGGGCAAGATGGCAAAAATTGCGATCCACCAACGGGGAAGCTGAAAGGGGATGCAAAGAATCATTGCAGAGACAGCAAATATCGCTGTCTTTATCCATACAGCCAAATCAATTGAAATAATTAAAGTGGATGACCATACGATACCAAAAGCGCATATTGCCACGACAATGCCCGTTAAGGCTGTCGGGCCGGGAATTATTCCTTTTCTTATGAGTGCAGACTGCTCTTTTGAATTTGTCTTCATAAAGTTTGGAAATCCTGTCTTTTTGTCTCGCTAAACAACGGAAATTACGTTAATTAATGCATAATTACATTTGCTGATTTTAATGTCCGTAAGAAGAAAGAAAAGAAATAAATGTCTGATAATCCAATTGATCCGATGGAATTTCGTAATTGTTGTGGTCGTTTTGCAACTGGTGTTACCGTTGTGACAGGTAAATTAGCGGATGGCAGTCCTGTTGGTGTAACTGCAAATTCTTTTTCATCTGTTTCACTAGATCCTGCACTTGTTTTATTTTGTCTTGATAAGAAAGCTTTGAGCTTTGATGCGTTTTCACTGGATAGTCATTTTGCTTTCAATATTTTATCGGAAGATCAAATAGATGTTTCCAATAATTTTGCAAGCCAAGGCATCGATAAGTTTGAGAAGGCAGGATATAGTTGTAATGAATATGGTATACCGATTTTAAAGGATACTTTAGCCACAATTGAATGCAAAATGTATGCAATCCATGACGGTGGCGATCATCATATTATTGTTGGTGAGGTAACTAATATGGCGATGAAAGAATTAACGGACGACTCATCTGGCCGTCCGTTATTATATTTCTCCGGATCCTATGGGAAAATGTCCGATAAATAATTTTAAAGAATTAAGGGTGGCTTGATTAACAAGCCACCACATTTACAGCCAATCCACCTTGGCTTGTTTCTTTATACTTAGTATGCATATCAAGGCCGGTTTGGCGCATTGTTTCAATAGCTGTATCCAAGAATACAAAATGTTCACCATCCCCTTTGAGAGCCAGTGAGGCAGCATTGATTGCTTTGACCGCACCCATTGCATTACGCTCAATACATGGGACCTGAACAAGTCCTGCAACTGGATCACAGGTCATACCAAGATGGTGCTCCATAGCAATTTCTGCTGCGTTTTCAATCTGTTCGTTGGTGCCGCCTAATGCAGCACATAAACCTGCAGCAGCCATAGCACTTGCACTACCAACTTCGCCTTGGCATCCAACTTCAGCACCTGAAATTGAAGCGTTTAGTTTAATTAATGAACCAATAGCTGTTGCTGTCAGGATGAAAGTATGTACGCCTTCCATATCAGACGAAGGAACGATATCTTCGTAGTAGCGCAAAACAGCAGGTAAAATACCAGCTGCACCATTTGTAGGTGCTGTTACTACATTACCGCCAGCCGCGTTTTCTTCGTTAACCGCAATTGCCCAAAGACTTACCCAGTCCATCGCTTCGTGCGGGGAGTACATATTTGTACCACGGCTGTTTTTAAGTTGTTGGTGAATGTTTTTTGCACGGCGTTTTACATCTAGTCCACCTGGCAAAATGCCTTCTTGGCGCAAGCCGCGATCAATACATTTGCGCATTACTTCACGTAGACGATTCAAACCTGCCTCAACTTCCGCTTCATTGGATTTAGAAACTTCGTTGCGATAGACCATTTCTGAAATGGTTAAATCATGCTCTTTACCCATATCGAGCATCTGACGTGCGTCTTGGAATGGGTAGGGGAATTCGGTGTGATCCATTGGATTACCTTCGTTCAACTCATCTACAGTTGCAACGAAACCACCGCCAATAGAATAATAAATCCCTTCCTGAATGTCGTCGCCAGCAGCATTATAGGCAATGAAGCGCATGCCATTCGTATGACATGGAAGAAGATCGTTATAGCGGAAAACCATGTCTTCACTTTCGGTGAAGTTGATCATCTTTTTACCATCTAGATTTAAGCCACGTGATTCGCGGATTATTTCCAAAGTTTTGTGAGAACGATCCACATCAATTTTATCAGGCGTTTCGCCTGTTAACCCAAGTATAGTAGCTGTATCTGTACAGTGACCTTTACCTGTTAATGCAAGGGAACCATATAATTCTACAACAACACGTTTTGTGTTATCGAATTCACCGGATTCATGTAGATCATCCAAGAAACGGCGAGATGCAACCATGGGCCCAACAGTATGCGAGCTGGAAGGTCCAATACCGATCTTAAACAATTCAAATACGCTGAATGGCATGTTTCCTCACTATTCTAACTTTTAATGTTTATTTTTTGTTCGTTAATCTGATCACTCGATTAATGAAACTATAGTTTCACATCCATAAGAACCCTTCGGGAAAGGACATAGTTTTTTGCTAATGCGCCATTAAGGCATATATTTGGAAGAGTTTTAAAATGATCTTATGGCATCGAGATTATTTATGAATTTTAGTGAATGATGCTAATCCTTATAAGAATATTGCCTTTCAATGATAGGTCTTGACGCCAATTTTTAAACTGGCATTGTATAGACATGACGGGACGCGGCTCCACCGGGCTTTTTTTTGCAAGCTATGTGCCGGACTAAAACCAAGAAAATCATTTTCTGAACAGAGAATAAACATAATCCAGGTTTTTAGTCTTTTTTAGAGAGATAGTATTTAATTTGATAAAGGGGAAAACATATGTTGAGCCTCTTTATGACAATAGGAGAGGGTCGTTATGAGCAATAACAGCCACTTTGAAGATGTTGAAACCATGGTAGCTGCAATGAAACCGGGATATCCGGTTTATTGTTGGCGTCCTGCAGAATTGAAAAAGAACGCTGAGTTATTTTTAAATAACTTCCCTGGGCGTGTTCTATATGCGGTGAAATGTAACCCACATTTAACAGTTTTAAATGCATTTTACGAAGCGGGTATTCGTCATTTTGATACCGCTTCTTTGGCCGAAATCGCAACAATTCGTGATAATTTCTCTGATGCAGATTGCTATTTCATGCATCCGGTAAAATCACGTTCTGCAATCCTATCTGCACATGATGTTTATCGTGTCGATCATTATGTGATTGATCATGAAGCGGAATTAAAAAAGATCATTGAAGTTACTGGCGGCGGTGATGGTCAGGTTGTGATTGTGCGTCTTGCAACACCACAATTTGATGCAGCTTTTGCCTTAGCGGATAAGTTTGGCGCAACACCTGATGAGGCTGTTGAATTGCTTAGAAAAGCATCTGCTGAAGGGTGTCAAACAGGGTTAGCTTTTCATGTGGGTTCCCAATGTCGTGATAAACAAGCGTTTGTGGAAGCTTTAAAAGTCGTTCGCGAAGTTATCGAAAAAGCGGATGTTAATATTCATTACTTAGATGTTGGGGGGGGATTCCCAGCTCATTATGTTGATGATAATCCTGAACCGTTGGAACGTTATTTTGAGACCATCAAGCAAGAAGTTCAAAAACTTCCTTTACGTGGTGATACAGTTTTAATGTGTGAACCAGGTCGTTCTTTGGTGGCAAGTGGGGCCTCTATTGTTGTGCAAGTTCACCTTCGCAAAGGTAACCAGCTTTATATTAATGACGGTGTTTATCATAATTTTTCTGAAGCACTAGTTGCGAAGATTAAGTTTCCAATGAAATTGATTCGCCCTAATCAAAAAGTATCAAATAAAACCGATATGTTTAAAATCTATGGTCCAACATGTGATTGCACTGATGTCTTTCCGTATGAAGTTGAATTACCTGATGATGTTGATGAAGGTGATTGGATTGAAATTGGTATGATGGGGGCTTATTCCAACTCCATGACAACAAAGTTTAACGGTTTCTTTGCGGAGACCTATGTGACGGTGGATGCGCCGATGTTACGCCCGGAAGAGCCATTGAATAAAACTGTGGCAAAAAAAGTAGAAGTGGAAGCAGCTGAATAGTAACGGCTTCTATTTTACTTGATCTTGGAAGATGTGAGGCTCATATAGAGACTCACATCTTTTTTGTTTGAGGCTTCAATATGTATAAATCAATTATTTCTGCTCTAGTTTTGGTGTTCAGCATTGTCGGATCATCCTATGCAGCTGATCGTCAGAGCATTTATCAAGAAGCTTTGATGGAGACAGGAAATTTGGTTTCGATATTGTCTGGAGCTCAAAGTAATAGAGCAACACGTGATCAAGCTGTGATTGTCGCTGAAGCTATTAAGCAACTTTCTTTCTCTGAGGCTGAAGGCCGAAAAGGCGATAAAATCGCCTTACCTTTGGGGTTTAATCAACCTGATCTTGAAACAACATTAGATATCTTGGATCAGAAAGCTGGTAGTATTGTTGATATTGAAGATGTGCCAAATGATTGGTTTACAGGCTACCTTGAAAAGGCAGAAGGCGAAATTCATGCGATGTTAAAAGAAATGGACGCAGGGGATACCACGTCCATTGAAAAATATTTATCGCAAGCTCAACAAGCTTATGAGTATTTGGAACTAATGGTTAAACCACCTAAATCATAGATAGATTAACTATTTTCTTTTAAAAATTTTGTGGCTTCTAAGGCGAAATAAGTTAGTATGCCATCACATCCTGCACGTTTGAAAGACATTAATGATTCCATCATGACCTTGTTTTTGTCGAGCCAACCATTGTGTGCGGCTGCCATCATCATAGAATATTCACCAGAAACCTGATAGGCGAATGTAGGCATTTGGAAACTGTCTTTGAGTTCTTTGACAATATCTAGATAGGGCATGCCGGGTTTAACCATGATCATATCTGCACCTTCTTCAATATCTAATGCAGCTTCACGCAGGGCTTCCTTACCATTTGAAAAATCCATTTGATAGGTGCGTTTATCACCTTTTAAAGCTGATGTTGATCCAACCGCGTCACGGAAGGGGCCGTAGAAGGCAGATGCATATTTTGCAGAATAGGCCATAATACGCACATCTTCATAGCCAGCAGAGTCTAAGCCTTTTCGAATGGCACCAATACGACCATCCATCATGTCTGAGGGTGCTACTGTATCACAACCCGCTTCTGCTTGAGTGAGAGCTTGCTTTACAAGAACATCAATTGTTTCATCGTTTAGAATAACACCGTCACGAAGCAAGCCATCATGACCATGATCTGTATATGGGTCCAAGGCCACGTCACACATAATGATGAGATCGGGATAAGCGGCACGAATTAATCGGGTTGCTCTATTCATTAAGTTTTCCGGATTAAGTGCTTCAAAGCCGTCTGATGTGCGTTTGTCGGGGGTTGTATAGGGGAAAAGGGCAATCGCAGGGATTCCCAATGCAACAGCTTCGCCTACAACTTCAACAATGCGATCAAGACTGTAACGGTTTACGCCGGGCATAGAATCGATCGGTTGAACTATATTATCGCCTTCCAATACAAATAGTGGCCAAATAAAATCAGCCGACGTCAAAACATTTTCTGCAACCAAACGACGGATGTTATGATTGCTGCGGTTTCGACGCATGCGAATTGGCAAGTCCAGCTTATTCATTGCGATCCTCTTTCTCGATCCCATTTTTCAATTTTATTAAAGTTTTGCTACCATATTGTCCTTTAATTCGCTTGGCAATCTGGATTTAGGTCAAAAATAAGAAAAGGTCGCTACCTTTGTGGTAACGACCTTAACAAATTAAAAGTTCAACTTTTAAAATGACTTACTTACGCTTGAGAGGCCGCAATTGCCTGTTCAAGATCAGCAACAATATCATCAATATGTTCAATACCGATAGAAAGGCGCACATAACTATCTGTTACACCAGATTTTTCTTGTTCTTCTGGGGTAAGCTGGGAATGAGTAGTTGTTGCTGGATGAATAGCTAAACTACGTGCATCACCAATATTGGCTACATGATAGAACATATTTAATGCATCAATAAATTTCGCACCTGCTTCACGGCCACCTTTAATATGGAAGCCAAGCAACGCACCATTGCCACCCGTTAAATATTTATCTGCGCGTGACTTTGCATCACCTTCTGCAAGAGATGGATGAATGACTGATTCAACAGCAGCATGTTCATTCAAGAATTTCGCAACTGCATTTGCATTTTCACAATGCGCGCGCATACGAAGAGGCAAGGTTTCAAGACCTTGAATTGTCTGGAAGGCATTGAATGGACTTGTGGCGCCGCCAAGATCACGAAGCAATGTTACGCGTGCTTTAAGAATATATGCGATCGGGCCAAGTGGTTTAACAGCTTGTGACCAAATAGCACCATGATAGCTTGGATCAGGGGTGTTGAGTGCAGGTTGACGATCTGCATGTGCTTCCCAGTCGAAATTACCGCCATCAATCAAAACGCCACCCATGCTTGTACCATGGCCGCCAATATATTTAGTGGTAGAATAAAGAACCACGGCAGCACCATGTTCAAGCGGGCGGCAAAGGAGAGGGGCTGCGGTATTATCCATGATTAATGGTATACCATATTCACGGCCAATAGCAGCGACTTCAGCAATTGGGAAAACGTCTAGTTTTGGGTTTGGTAAAGATTCCGCATAGAAAACGCGTGTTTTATCATCAATCGCATTGCGGAAATTTTCCGGATCAGATGGATCGACGAAACGTACTTCAATGCCTTGATCTTTTAAAACATTCGCGAAAAGATTCCATGTTCCACCATAAAGATGTGCAGAAGAAACAATGTTATCGCCGGCTTTCGCAAGGTTTTGAATTGCATATGCAGAAGCTGTCTGTCCGGAAGAAAGTGCTAGTGCTGCCACGCCACCTTCGAGCGCAGCTAGGCGTTTTTCAAGAACATCTGTTGTTGGATTCATGATGCGCGTATAGATATTGCCCAATTCCTCCAAACCGAAAAGTTTACGTGCATGTTCTGCGCTATCAAATTCATATGCTGTAGTTTGATAAATTGGCACAGCGACAGAATTTGTCGCTGGATCAGAGCGATAGCCAGCATGAAGGGCGATTGTCTCTGGATTATTGCTTTCAACTGTCATTATTCTAGCTCCCTAAAAGCGGTGAAATTTTACTCTGTGATTAGATGTAGGTCAGAACGGTTTGTTCGTCAAGCCGAATTTTTGTTCATTAAAAAGAACATGTATAATGTTAGAAACTTGGTGAAAAGCCTTCCTCTTTTAAAGCGGCTTGGACTTCTGGGAGAACTTTTACACGCTCTAAATAGTTTTTTAGGGCTCCGTGACTTAAAGGCCCATTTTGAATTTTAAATTCATGTGCCCAATCAGATAACATAAGCAAGAAATAGTCGATAAGATACGGAGTATCCCCAAGTAGAAAACTACGCTTATCTTTGAGTTCTTCAGCAACAATATTAAATGCAGTAGAAATATGTTTCTCCATGGCCGCCTGATTTGCAGGAATGGATTTACTATCTGATGTATAGCGATCTGCATAATAATAAACGAGCAGATATGTTTGAATGGTATTTGTGAAATACATTAACCATTTATAGGCATGTGATCTCGCATCACTACGCAGTGGCGGTAATAAATTGGCTTGCGGATGATGATCGGCGATATGCAAACTAATCGCCGCTGTTTCATACAAGACTAGTGGCTCATCTTTAACAGTGTTATCGATAAGGACAGGGATGCGGCCATTAGGATTAAGCGACAGATATTCTTCACCTAAATGTTCCTTATTATACATATCTACCTGTATGAATTCAAAATCTGCTTCTGTTTTGATAAGGCAAATATGAGGGGTGAAACTAGCAACATTTTTTGCGCCATATAGTTTATACATTTTCTTGTCCCTTTTTATATCCGCATGACCATAAAATGGATAATTAAAAAGCGCTAGAAGTATTTGATGTTGTAATCACAAAATCCATAACATACGGAGCCGTATGGTTACTGTGATCTGAGTTTGTTGACATTTAACATACGCTACCGTATGGTCCTGACGTGTGAATAAGCATTCTGCTAAAAATTAACTGTAAAGTTTTGGAGAAATACAGTGGATTTTCAGTTGTCTGAAGAACAAATTGCGATTCAAGATATGGCGCGTTCTTTTGCCGAAAATGAGATGATGCCCTATGTAGAGGAATGGGATGAAAAGAAAATATTTCCCGTTGATACCCTTCGTGCAGCCGCTGATTTAGGATTGGGTGGAATTTACAGCGATCCTGACTATGGTGGGTCAGGTTTAGGGCGTTTGGATTCTGTAGTGATTTTTGAAGAACTGGCTGCCGCATGTCCTTCAACGGCTGCATTTTTATCTATTCACAATATGGCAAGCTGGATGGTGAGCCAGTTTGCGTCTGACACATTAAAATCCAAGTATCTCCCTGATATGTTATCTATGAACAAAATAGCGTCTTATTGTTTGACGGAACCCGGATCTGGTTCTGATGCTGCTGCTTTACGTAGCACAGCTGAACTCGATGGGGATGAATATGTTTTGAATGGGTCAAAGGCCTTTATCTCAGGTGCTGGGCGTAGTGATGTATATGTTGTGATGGTTCGAACTGGCGATGAGGGCCCTAAAGGCATTTCTTGCGTTATTGTTGAAAATGGAACTGAAGGTTTAAGCTTTGGTGCACAAGAACGTAAGATGGGTTGGAATAGTCAACCAACGGCTCAGGTCCAATTTGATAATTGTCGTATTCCTGTTTCCAATCGCGTTGGTAACGAAGGGGATGGCTTCAAAATTGCGATGGCAGGGCTTGATGGTGGACGTTTGAATATAGCGGCATGTTCTATTGGTGCTGCACGTGCTTCGATTACAGCCACAATTCAATATATGAATGAACGAAAACAATTTGGAAAACCGTTGGCAGCATTTCAGGCGCTGCAGTTCCGCCTTGCCGATATGGCAACAGAGTTAGATGCAGCGCGCTTGATGTTACATCGCGGCGCAACAAGTCTTGATAATAAAATTCCAGAAGCAACGAAACATTGTGCAATGGCAAAACGGTTTGCCACAGATGTCGGGTTCAATGTGGTGAATGAAGCACTTCAATTGCATGGTGGTTATGGATATTTGCGTGACTTTCCATTGGAACGTTACTTAAGAGATTTACGGGTACATCAGATTTTAGAAGGCACCAATGAGATTATGCGTGTGATTATAGCGCGTGCCATGCTTCAGGAATAATTTTATTTAATGACAAAGTCTTAATTTAAATCAATTGATCGAATGTCATAGGGCCGTTATCGTGTCACAAATTTGATCCGAATTAATAAAATCAAGAAAGAGAAACCACATGGAAGCTGAAATTCTATTTGAGGAAAAAGGTGGTGTAGGCATTATTACACTTAACCGGCCTAAAGCCTTGAATGCGTTAACTCTGGGAATGATCCGTGCAATGGACCCACAGTTAAAAGAATGGGAAACAAAAGATTCTATTCATATGGTTTTAATTCAAGGTGCAGGGGAGAAAGCTTTTTGCGCCGGCGGTGACGTACGTGCTGTGTGGGAAGCTGGACACAACGGCGACGATCTTACCGATGCTTTCTTCCGTGAAGAATATATTTTGAACCGACGTATTCATCGCTTTCCGAAACCATATGTTGCTCTGCTTGATGGCGTGACAATGGGAGGCGGGGTTGGTCTTTCGGTACATGGTAGTCATCGTATTGTGACGGACACTACCTTATTTGCGATGCCGGAAACTGCGATTGGCTTATTCCCGGATGTTGGGGGTAGTTGGTTCTTGAATAAATGCCCGGGCGAAAGTGGTATGTATCTGGCACTCACAGGTGCGCGTTTAAAAGCGGCTGACTGTATTGCGGTCAATATGGCCACTGATTATGTGCTTTCAGAAAAAATGGATGCATTGTTGGAGGCATTTACTTCTGCTGATTGGTCTCATCCATATCCTGAAACGTTAGTGAATGAAATTATTGCGAAATTTGAGACAGATGCTGGAGAGGCACCGATCAAAAACGATTTTTCAGTAATTGATACATGTTTTGCAAAAGAGACTGTTGAAGAAATATGGTCAGCTTTGGAAGAAGAGGGCGGTGAGTTTGCGCAAATGGCTTTGAAATTTATGCGTAAGAAATCCCCCTTGAGTATGAAAATGAGTTTGAAGCAATTACGAGAAGGTAAAAAACTTACTTTTGAAGATTGTATGATTATGGAATTCCGATTGAGTCAGGCTTGTGTTGCCGGCACAGAGTTTTACGAAGGTGTGCGTTCCGTATTGGTTGATAAAGACCATGCCCCGAAATGGGTGCCTTCAACTTTGGAAAAAGTGACAGATGAAATGGTTGATTCTGCATTTGAACCAATTGGTGCAAGAGATTTAGAATTTTCTCATTAATAAGACAGCATTATGCTAGGAGGCTGTGATGGCTAAAGTTACGTTTATTGGTGTGGGTAACATGGGTGGCCCAATGGCGATCAACTTGATCAAAGCGGGACATGAAGTGACTGCAGTAGATTTGGTTGCAGAAAATCTTGAGAAATTAAAAACCGAAGGTGCTAAGGTTGCACATAGTGCTGCGGAAGTTATGGCAGATACGGAAGTCGTAATTTCTATGTTACCAGCGGGGCAACATGTGAAAGCCGTATATGGAAAAGATGTTTTCCCGCATGCAAAATCTGGCACATTGCTAATTGATTGTTCTACTATTGATGTTGACTCGGCGCGTGAAGTTCAATCACTTGCGACAGAAGCTGGATTCCCAATGGTTGATGCGCCTGTTTCAGGTGGTGTTGGCGGTGCTGCCGCAGGTACATTAACATTTATGATTGGCGGTGAAGATGATGCTTATGCAGCTGCAGAACCGTTTTTGCAGATTATGGGGGAAACGCTGGTCCATTGTGGAGGGGCAGGAAATGGTCAGGCTGCAAAAATCTGTAACAATATGATGTTAGGTATTCAAATGATCTCTGTTGCGGAAGCTTTTGCTTTAGGGGAAAAGTTAGGCTTATCTCATCAGAAGCTCTTTGATGTTTCATCTACCGCCTCTGGTCAATGCTGGAGTCTCACAACTTACTGTCCCGTCCCAGAAATGGTTCCGACATCGCCGGCAAATAATGATTATAAGCCGGGTTTTGCTTCTGCACTCATGCTAAAGGATTTACGATTAGCACAAGCTGCAGCTGAAAGTACAGGCGCAGTAACACCTTTGGGTGAACATGCGGAGCGACTTTACGAAGAATTTTCTGAATCAGGTGGGGCTGGTGTCGATTTCTCTGGTATTATCAAAATGTTACGAGAAATATAAATTTTTAGATAAAAACGAACTGATTTTTGCTGCTTTTTTTGTCCTTAAGTTTGAAAGAACTTGGAACATGCTGATACTATGATATAGTAAAGGCAAGGGAATAAGTAACTTAGGGACAAAAGAGCTGCGAAATGGCCGACAATTCTCCAGAACAAATTAAAGACGAATATATGAATGCGATCCGTTTGATTGAAAGATTGCATCGCCAATTCCTTGAGGTAATCAAGGGAGAGATCGATCGTATGGGCATTCGTGATATTAATAACATTCAGGCGCTTATTTTATATAATATTGGCACTGATGAATTGACCGTTGGTGAGTTAACTCATCGCGGATATTATCTTGGATCAAATGTTTCTTATAACGTGCGTAAAATGGTTGAAAACGGATATCTAATTCAGGAGCGTTCGGCACATGACCGTCGTTCTATTCGTGTTAGTCTTTCCGATAAAGGCAAAGAAGTACGTGATCGTGTGAATGAAATATTAGAAGCACAAGGCAACAAGCTTACCGATATTGGTATTAACTCTGAACAGTTACAATATACAGGTGCTGTTTTAAATCGTTTGGAACGTTTCTTACTACACACATATTCTTATTAAGTAGAATAAGAAGTATCGGGCTATATAAAAAAGGCATCTGAAAATCAGATGCCTTTCTTATTTGTATTTTGATAATTCTGTTAAACTCTAACTTTGACGCTTCGCTTGCATTTTTTCCGTTAGACTACGCAAAGCTTTTAAAATTCCATCTATTTTATGGTTTTGATAGACGTTCTGGAATTGATCGCGTTCCGTCTGTACCATACTTAGATCAGCAATCTTTACATCAAGTAGCTTCATTTCACCTTTGATTGTGCGAATGCGCCAACCAACCACAATGCCTTCTTGTCCAGGAACACCGATTTTTGTGAAAACCATTGCATCTGCTTTTCCTGCACGCACAGATTTGGTGATTTCCACATCTTGACCGTTATAGCTTCCAACTAAGCTTGAATATTTTGTTAAAAGATATTCTTTGAACAAGACATCATATTCGCTTTTCTGATCATCGGTAAGGCCGCGATATGGTTTTCCCAATACGATTCGACCAATCACATCATATGCCATTGTATCTTCAAGAACAGCATACATTTTATTCATCTTATCGGAAGCTGCGATACTTTCATCTTGAAGCAGAGTTATGGTTTGCTTAGAGATAGTTGTAACATATATCTTTGCGTTATCGAGATCAGTTTTCTCTGCTGCATGAGCAAGATTAATCGGCATCAAGCCGATCATAAAAAACATCGTAATTTTTGTTAAAAGCTTCAATACAGCCTCCTGAAGTATTAAGTTCCCGGTCCCATATATAATGAATAAATCGGAAATGAAAAGATTAGGATGAAATATTGCTGTGGTTTGAAAAAAGTCTCTTTACTTTAACCATATATTTTTACTTATTTAGATAGGCTATATTATAAAGGTAAATTAAGTATTAAGGGCTGAATATATCAAATGTCGATACCTAAGCATAAATTGTTACCGCGTGGTGCGTTAATTGAACTAGAGCAACATGGTAATTCTGTAAAAGTTAGCGCAATTGATCCTGTGAGCTTTATCGAGGTATCTATTGTCGGCCCAACAACAGCCAGCCAATCGGAGCTAGAGAATCTCGCTGTTAAAAAACTAATCTGGCGTTTGGAAAAAGTGATTAATGAAAAGGGATCCCAACAGAAAAAAGGTCCTCCATCTGGATGGGATATGTAAATAAACGCTACGAGTTTTTCCCTAGTCCAATTTTCTTGGCAAATTCAGATCGTTTGGCCGCATAATTTGGAGCAACCATTGGATAATCAGGAGATAATCCCCATTTAGCGCGATATTGCTCCGGGCTCATGCCATAAGTTGTGCGAAGATGACGTTTTAGCATTTTTAATTTTTTACCGTCTTCCAAGCATACCAAATAATCAGGGGTAATAGAGCTTTTAACAGGGATAGCCGCAACAGATTTACGTGCCCCTGTACGGTGCTCAATGCCATTTAACTTCGCAAAGCAGCTATGAACAGTTTTAATCACTTTGGAAATATCAGACGATTTCGCCTTATTATTACCTAAATAGGCACTCACAACTGTTGTTGTGAAGCGAAGTAAGTCCTGTTGGCTTGCTTTTTTTGTCATCATGCTACCTTGAAACATCCCCTTAATAACTGAATCTCGTTGATAAGGAGCGATTGGTCACAAATACCGATTCGCACTGACTCAAAAAAATTCAATATA
>NZ_SMMC01000006.1 GCF_009711445.1 Curvivirga aplysinae
AATCATTAATAGTGTTATAAATTACTATATTTTTGCAACTCGTAACTAGGCATTTAACACGAAATGAAAATGCCTTGCCCATATCTGTAGTACCTTCATCTGCAAATATGACTTTATCACCTTCAACACCCCACTTACCGACAAAAGAACCAAGTGCTTCATTCGATGAATCATGACCAAATAACGGTGGAAACGACCCCATAGCAACCTTCATATTTCCATCAAGGTCCATCTTTCGGTAAATAACGGAAAGATTATTGAGATTTGACTTTATTTGCGAAGATCCAAAACTAACTAACATCTTATCTTGTATAAAATCTTTTAGTTCCTGATCAGCCAAAAAAGGCTTTTCTTGAATAATTTTCTTACCGTCAATAAATTCGGAAGCCAATAAAGATTTGCTTCCACTCAACAGCATAAAACTTAAAGATAAGATGCAGATAGAAAGATAATT
>NZ_SMMC01000210.1 GCF_009711445.1 Curvivirga aplysinae
TTTGTAATAGCATCGGTATAAAATAGGACACAATTGAATATGGAAATCGACAATACTACATCACAGGTCAACGCACCTCTTATTGGGCAAAATATTCTGTCTATCGGCCAAGGGACTAATGCTTTAGATAAAGATAAAGATAAAGACGACGGATACGGGCCCGCGTTTAAAATCAATCTATCCAAAGAAGCACAGACCCTTTCACTAAAAGCATCTAAGAAGGATGAAAACAACCCGATTGCAGCAGAAGTAAATGCTATGCTGAAAGATGTTTTTAGCGGTGTTGCAGAAGTCTTATCATTTGCAAATGAGGCGGGCAAAGAAGGCGCCGCAGACATTAATAAAGCGGGTGAGGAATTTCAAGAAGAAGTCCTAAAAATAGCAAAAGAAAATAACGGAAAACCTCTAAACGAAGATCAGATCATTAAGATTTTAAATGCCGAGGAAAAGTTTCTGAAAACCGCGGATAAAGCATTCAGTTTTGATGACATTGAAGAAAATGGCTTAAACAATTTTGGGGCGTATGGAAGTGAAGGCAATTCGAATGATGGTGCAAACCAGTCACAAAACACCACTGATCGACAAGCTTCTGGAGCCGAAGGAAAACAGTTAAGCAAGCAAGAACTTGAGGCACAAGAAGCAGTAATAGCAGGTGCAGAATCATCAGGGGCAGCTGCAGGATCAGCTGCAAGTAAAAAAGCAAATGCAGCCGCAAAAGCACGTTTAGCAGTTCTTGAAGCACAAGTAAGAGCAAAGAAAATAGAACTTAAATCTGCGGAAAACTCTGAACAGACCACCTTAAAAAATGAAATTACTAAGTTGGAAACTGAGGTAAAAACCTTAAAAGAAAAACAAAAGGCCGATAAGGCTTAATCACGACAAAAAAATAGGCGGCTCCAATTTGAGCCGCCTTACCTTCTATATAGTTAAATTCACTCCGATATTAGAACATCCTGCCCTTTGACAATCGTACCAGCCTCAACCACCTTCGCATAAACGCCCATTTCCATATGATCAAAGCCTTGTCTCAGGCTTAAGGGAATATTCATATCAATCTCCCCCGTGCCTGGAACAACATTTGTTGCTGCACAGCGCCCAATCCCTTCGGTCACTTCTAAAACAGCATCACCAATTTTAAGTTGCTTTCCAAGCCAATTGCGTTCTCGCCATGCCTCGGCACCTTCAATATATAAATTTCCTCGAAAGCGAATTGGATCGATAGCTTTACGAATTACACGAGTTTCCAAATCATTCACACTTGCAAGGTTAATAATAGATACCCATTTCGTTGGTACATCTTGGAAAGAGCTGCCCTTTGGCGCTTCCACAATTCGAGGACGACCACGTGGGCCTTGCTCAACAAAACCAGATAGAAAAGTTTGTAATATATTTCGTCCCATCGCTTCATCGAGGCGCCCCTTGCTTATGGTGCGACCTTTACGCAAAATACTGACGGTACGAGTTGCTTCATCAAACGAAAGCCCTAATTGTGCCAGTTTCTCATCTTTTGCAAGTTGAAGAAAATTCTTCTTCGGCGCCCATTCTACAGCAGCAGGATCAACATCAGAAGCAGCATGAATAATGCCCCATTTACGGTCAAAAGGTAAGCCGCGCTCTGGCTCTAAGTCCGCGCTATCCATATAATCTGCAGCTAGTCCTTTTACCGGGAAGCGGCAGATGTCTTTTATCGTAATCATCGTGGTATCAACATTTTATTTTTATACTGCACTGCAACATACATGAGGTTAGACTTTTGTAAAAGCTAAAAAATATGAATGTATATCTAGCTCCTCTTGTATCAGTCCTTGCAGCCCCGTTTCGAAGCGACTACATTTGCGCCCATGACTGAACTCGATAATTTTTATAATAGCGAATTTGATGATCATGCAGCGGTAGTTGCAGCAACCAAAGACGCATGCCGTGATGGCTTTACACATATGTTAGCCGGTTGTGTTGCAGCCATAAGAGACGGCAACAAGATAATGTTCTTCGGCAATGGCGGTAGCGCAGGTGATGCTCAACATCTGGCAACAGAGCTTGCGGTCCGTTATGTGAAAGATCGTGCACCTATTGCTGCTATAGCCCTGACCACGGACACATCGAGCCTCACCGCAATTGGTAACGACATGGGATTTGACGCATTATTCGAACGTCAGGTCCAAGCAATTGGCAAGCCGGGAGATATTGCAATTGGTATCTCGACAAGTGGTAAAAGTGAAAATGTGAATCGCGCTTTAATCGCTGCTAAGAAAATGGGCATTCAGCCTATGGGCCTAAGTGGTCGCGATGGTGGTGCAATGATAGATTTATGCGACCCTTGCATCATTGTTCCTAGTCAAGTAACCGCCCGTATACAGGAAATGCATATTACTTTAGGGCAAATGTTATGTGGTGCCTTGGAAATTGAACTTGGTCTTGTTTCACCTAGCTCAGACTGATTTTTCATTCTATTTCCTCAAAACGACTGTTATTTGTCGATTCTTCAATAATTCAGGGTGACTTCGCATTGACAGGTCCGCTCTGGAACACTATCTCAAATTGTTCAGTTTTCTATGAACTTCACGAATTTGATTCGTATCTTAATTTAATTTCTTAATTACAAATGGGGCGCCTTCCATGATTGGCGGATTATTAAAAGCTGTTTTCGGGTCTACAAATGATCGCATCGTAAAAACACTGGCAAAAAAAGTTGAGCGTATTAATGCGCTCGAACCAGAAATGGAAAAACTGTCAGATGATGCACTGAAAGCAAAAACCGATGAATTCAAAACACTCCTGTCCGAAGGGACAAGTGAAGATGACATTCTGGTAGAAGCCTTTGCCGTTGTCCGGGAAGCCTCCAAACGCGTATTAGGTATGCGCCATTTTGATGTTCAGCTTGTAGGAGCCATGGTCCTTCATAGTGGTAAGATTTCCGAAATGCGTACAGGTGAAGGTAAAACACTTGTTGCGACCTTGGCGGTTTATCTAAATGCACTTTCGGGAAAAGGCGTGCATGTCGTTACTGTGAACGATTATTTGGCTGCACGTGATGCCCGTTGGATGGGACAGCTTTATAACTGGCTTGGACTAACAATCGGAATTGTCGTGCCGGGCATGGATGATGCCTCTCGCCAGGCATCCTATAATGCGGACATTACATATACCACCAATAATGAACTAGGCTTCGATTATCTGCGTGATAACCTAAAAACCAGTATCGAACAGATGGTACAACGCGATCCTAACTTCGTGATTGTTGACGAAGTAGACTCCATCTTGGTGGATGAAGCCCGTACGCCACTGATTATTTCTGGCCCAGCAGAGGATTCATCAGAAACATATGCCGCAGTTGATAAATTAATTCCGTTAATGCAAGAAGAACATTACGAAATTGATGAAAAAGCCAAAAACATCACGATGACAGATGAAGGTACAGAATTCATCGAAGGTGTCCTTCGAGATCAAACCGACCTTCTTAACGATGGTAATATGTATGATGTGGAAAATGTCAGTATCGTCCATCACGTCAATCAAGGTTTACGCGCTCATAAGCTTTTCACAAAAGACGTAGATTACATCGTTCAGAACAATAAAGTTGTCATTATTGATGAATTTACAGGCCGCATGATGGAAGGTCGCCGTTACGGTGATGGCCTTCATCAAGCAATCGAAGCCAAAGAAGGTGTGCAAATTCAAAATGAAAATCAGACATTAGCTTCTGTAACCTTCCAGAATTACTTCCGCATGTATCCAAAACTTGCTGGTATGACAGGTACTGCAATGACGGAAGCGGCAGAGTTCGAAGAAATTTATAACTTGCCGGTTGTAGAAATCCCAACAAATAAGCCAACAGAACGTAAAGATTATGATGACGAAGTGTATCGTACATCGCGTGAACGTGATAACGCTGTTATCTTACAGGTAAAAGAATGTGTTGAAAAAGGACAGCCTGTCCTAGTTGGTACGGCAAGTATTGAACGTTCCGAAGAACTTTCCGCTTTGATGAAAAAAGCCGGTATCAAACATGAAACCCTGAACGCACGCCAACATGAACGCGAAGCGCATATTATTGCTGATGCAGGTATTCGTGGTGCAGTCACATTGGCGACCAATATGGCTGGTCGTGGTACTGATATTCAGCTAGGTGGTAACCTTGAAATGCGTCTAGAACGTGAATTGGCTGATATTAAAGACGAAGCAAAACGCGACAAACATACCGAAGAAATTACCGCTGAAATCGAAGCAGAGAAAAAGCTGGTTTTGGAAAATGGTGGTTTATATGTCATTGGTACAGAACGTCATGAAAGTCGTCGTATCGATAACCAATTACGTGGTCGTTCTGGCCGTCAAGGTGACCCGGGTGCTTCCAAATTTTATGTATCTCTTGAAGATGACCTAATGCGCATCTTCGGATCAGATCGCATGGATGGCATGCTCCGTAAACTGGGTCTAGAAGATGGTGAAGCTATCATCCATCCTTGGGTAAATAAAGCATTAGAAAAAGCACAACAAAAAGTCGAAGCACGTAACTTTGAAGTACGTAAGCAGCTTTTGAAATTCGACGATGTGATGAATGATCAACGTAAAGTGATCTTCGAACAACGTAAGGATTTGATGCGCGCGGAAGATGTCAGCGACACTATTGCCGATATGCGTGCTGAAGTCCTAGAGGATATGGTTAATCGCTGTATGCCTGCTGGTTCCATGCATGATCAATGGGACTTGGATGCATTACATGAAGAATGTATGCGCCTTTTCAGTATGGATATTCCTGTCCAAGAATGGGGCAATGAAGAAGGCATCGCGAACGAAGAGATGCTAGATCGCATTTCAACCGCTGTTAATAAGAAGATGGCAGAGAAAGCGGCAAATTATGGCCCTGAAATCATGCGGGCTGCGGAAAAATCCTTCTTGCTGCAAATCCTTGATCACCAATGGAAAGATCATTTATTACAACTAGATCACCTGCGTCAGGGTATTGGCCTTCGTGCATATGCGCAGCGTGATCCATTAAATGAATATAAACAGGAAAGTTTTAACCTGTTTGAGAACATGCTGGATAAGCTACGTGAACATGTTACACAATTCTTGTCTCATGTGGAATTCCGCACAGAACCAACACCGGAAGAAGCAGCAGCTGAGCAAGAACAACGTCAAGCTTCTGCATCTGCCGCTCAAGTCAATCAGGCTGGTGGTACAGCAACAGCTGGCGGCCAAGCTAGTCAATATGCATCTTTAGATGAAGCACCTGATGGCTGGGTGGAACATGCTGCTACAGGGCGTATTCTTGACCCTGAAAATGAAGAAACATGGGGAAAAGTTCCACGCAATGCGGAATGCCCTTGTGGATCGGGCAAAAAATACAAACATTGCCACGGCAAGGCATAACAAGTAAAACCGCAAAGTAAACACTTTGCGGTTTTCTTTTTTTATTGCCCCATTTTCGATCTTTGGCAATAATACCCTAGAACGTATTGATGTATTTAGACATTCAAGTCAGAGTTCGGAAAGGATAGGCAATCATGCCAAAGAAGCATAAGCCCCTTATTATCCTCGGCGCAGGTGCTGGCATTAGCTCTATACTCAGCATAGCCTATGCCCGAAATTATGTGGTTTCTAGACTGGTAGACCCACGCCTTGCAGGGGAAAGTAAATATGACGTACCCATCAAAGCTGATTTCCAAGATGTAGATCCAGATGAATATTATTTTGCGATCGGTGTAGGAGATAACACCCGTCGTGAAAAAATCTATCAGGAAACTTCCGCCAATTATCCTGAACTTGTCTTTTTGCCGTTAATCCATCCAAGTGCGGTCATTTCACAAGGTGCAAAAATTGGTGAAGGTACGATCATTATGCCAAATGTTGTGGTTGGTGCGCAATGTGATATTGGCCAATTCTGTATGTTAAATACAATGTCATCAATTGATCATGACGGGGTCATGGCTGACTTTTCATCCCTTGCCCCCGGCGCAATCTTAGCAGGACAAGTTACACTTGGCCCAAGAAGCAACATTGCTATAGGCGCTAAAGTTAAACATAGCGTAACTATTGGTGCGAATACAGTGATCGGCGCCAACAGTTATGTTCATAATGATATGGAAAACAATGTGGTGGCTTATGGCACGCCCGCACGAGTGATTAGAGCTCGCAGTAAAGATGATCCTTATTTATAAACAATAAGTTAACGACCTATATCGATTTTTCACTATTTCCCATCGAAATAATTCATTGCGTATTTCGATACATCTCGCCTTATAATTTCAAGAGCTAAATAAAACATATTGCTTAAGGAAGAAAAAATGAGCGAAGTAATGAAAGGCGTATACCTGACAGGCCATGGGGGTTTTGACAAACTTGAATATCGTAATGATATTCCTAAACCTGTGCCTAATCCAGATGAAGTTCTTGTCAAAATCGGTGCCGTTGCAGTCAACAATACTGACATTAACACGCGTGTCGGATGGTATTCCAAAGCTAATACGGGTGATACCGCTTCTATATCTTCAAGTGAAAATAGCAATTCTGCGGATTCAGATGATGCCTCATGGGGCGGTGATGCCCTTTCCTTCCCACGCATACAAGGCATTGATATTGCCGGTGAGATTGTTGCTGTTGGTTCAGGCACCGATGCAGATCGTATTGGATCACGTGTTTTGGTGGCCCCGTGCCTACCGGGAAAAACAATCAATGAAACTCGTTTTGTTGGATCTGAGTTAGATGGTGGTTTTGCCGAATATGTGGTGATCCCTTCCATCCATGTATTGGATATCAATTCAAATATGACGGATGCAGAGCTTGCCAGTTTCCCATGTTCTTACACTACGGCTGAAAATATGTTGGAACGCGCAAAAGTCTCGGCAGGCGAGAAAGTATTAATTACGGGCGCATCCGGTGGCGTAGGGTCAGCAGCCGTTCAGCTGGCAAAACGCCGTGGGGCGCATGTGATCGCAGTGGCGGGCGCTGCTAAAAAAGATGAAGTTATGGATGCAGGTGCGACAGAATTCTTTGATAGAGGTACAAATCTAATTGAAGCGCTAGGCACGGAAATCGTAGATGTCGTTATCGATGTTGTCGGCGGCAATAGTTGGCCCGACCTGCTTGAAATCTTAAAACGGAAAGGGCGTTACGCTGTTGCTGGTGCAATCGCGGGGCCGATGGTGGAACTGGATTTAAGAACCTTATATCTAAAAGATTTAACTTTGATTGGTGCCACAGCCCTAGAAGACTGCGTTTTCCCAAATTTAATTTCCTATATTGAACAACGTGAAATAAAACCATTGATCGCCAAGGAATATCCTCTATCTGACATTGTTCAGGCGCAAAAAGATTTCCTTGAGAAAAAACATACAGGAAAACTGGTTTTAATTCCTTAATCCTAGTTTCTAACACGCTGATCACATCTGTTTGATTTGGTTGTTATAGCTAAATCCTGCTATGTATAGATCTCCTAAAACATAGCAGGATTATTTATGATGCTGATTAAGAAGAACCGTGGATGGGATATTAAAGAATGCCATCTCACAGATGAAAGTCATTTCCGTAATCGCCGTAATTTAATTAAAGGTTTGGCTGCGGGATCAATTCTTGCTGCAGGCGGCGGCTCTTTACTTGGTAGCACATCAGCTTTGGCAAATGCACCATCACCGCATCCAATTGAGGATTTATTCCCATCAAAGCTTAATCCTGCCTATCCTCTTGATCGTGAATTAACTTTAGAAAAATACGCGACCAGTTACTGTAATTTCTATGAGTTTGGCAGCAGCAAAAACATCACCGATGAAGCCCAGGCCATGAAGCTAGAACCATGGACAATCACCTTTGATGGCATGGTCGAAAATGAAAAAAAAGTCGACGTATATGACTTGATCCGTCAAATGCCGATGGAAGAACGTACCTATCGTCATCGCTGTGTAGAAGCTTGGTCCATGGCTGTTCCTTGGACAGGCTTTGCGATGAAATCCCTCATTGATTTTGCAAAACCGTTATCCGGCGCGAAATATGTGCGTATGGAAACATTAGAAGATAAAGACACCATGCCTGGTCTATCTGCATTCTGGTACCCGTGGCCTTATGTGGAAGGTTTAACCATTGAAGAAGCAACCAACGACCTTACTTTTATGGCGACAGGCATTTACGGTAAACCAATGCCAAAACAAAATGGTGCTCCAATTCGCTTGGTAACACCATGGAAATACGGCTTCAAATCTATTAAGTCCATTGTTCGCATTACTTTCACTGACGAACGACCTGTCAGTTACTGGGAAGAAATCCAAGCATCAGAATATGGTTTCTGGGCAAATGTTAATCCGGATGTACCGCATCCACGCTGGCCACAATCACATGAGCGCGTATTGGGTACAAACCAGCGCGTCCCAACCATGCTTTATAATGGATATGGCGACTATGTAGCCGATATGTATAAAAACATAAAAAATGAAAAGTTATTTATGTAGAATAATTTTTCCTTTCAATACGTTTCATATCAATTTTTGAGGGCTTTGTTACGGTGCTGTCCTATCGTATCCTGCAAGCATCCCTTTATGCAGGATGTAATAATGCCCTCAACTTTCCCTTGCTAAATTTGTGATAAAAGCCACAATACCTTCTTAATAAATATCAATGAATTAGGGATGAGTTCCAATGGAAGGCTTGTTAACAGCTGAAACACTTTATCTTGCCTTGGGCATGCTTGCTTGCGGTGCTGTTGCCGGTGTTCTTGCTGGTTTATTGGGCGTAGGTGGCGGAATTGTTATCGTCCCGGTTTTATATACGACGCTCGGCTTCCTTAATATTGACCCTGACATCCAAATGCATATTGCGGTTGGTACGTCTCTTGCGACGATCATACCAACATCCATTTCGTCATCGCGTGCCCATCATAAACGTGGCGCCGTTGATTTCAGTCTTATAAAAATATGGGCCATTTCTATTGTCATTGGTGCTATTATTGGGATAGCGGTTGCCGGTCAGGTTAAAAGTCCGACACTAACAGCTGTCTTCGCTGTTATTGCTCTTATCGTCGCTTTAAATATGTTAACCAACCCCAATGGCAAGGCGATTTGGCAAAGCTTACCCGATAAACTGGTCGCACAACCGATCGCAGCGGCTGTTGGTGGTTTCTCTGTCCTCATGGGCATTGGTGGAGGTACTTTAAGTGTTCCAATCCTGACCCTGTTCAACTTTCCAATTCATAGGGCAGTCGGCACAGCCGCTTTATTTGGCTTGCTCATAAGTTTACCCGGAACGATTGGTTTTATTTATAACGGTTGGGGACATCCAAGCCTTCCAGCAGCAAGCCTAGGATATGTAAACCTCATCGGTTTAGCGCTTATTTCACCAGTAACAATGCTTTTTGCGCCACTTGGCGCTAAAATCGCCCATAGTATTAGTAAAAAAGCATTACGGATCGCTTTTGGGATTTTCCTACTCTTAACAAGTATACGTATGTTTTCCGGAAAATTGTTTTAAATAGCCTAACGGCCCTGATAGTCCCGGCCATCCCGCGCGTAGCGGACTGTGGCATAGACAATAACCATATCAGGATTCTTATGATCCTTCGCTAATGGTAAAAAAAGACATTCATCTAAAAGATGCATGTCTTTGTGGTCCATAACTTCATTATGTTCATAGAGAAATTTTCCGGTATTTAAGACGAGGTTATAATTATCTATCGCGGGATGTTCATTGGTCGCTAAATGCCCTTGGGCAACCAATCGCCCCGTGGGATCTTCTCCCCGCATCTCAACTTCCATGGTACCGACTAAACGATAACGAAGCTCACCGTCTTCGTTTTTATCAACCAAGGTTATACCCGGTAAAAAAGAGATCATCTCTTCAGGCGTAATATCCTGACGACCAGGCATTCCGTCTTCAGGCTGCTTGCTTTGCCAATATTCATAGAAAGCTTTAATTTTGGGATGGCAATATGTCAAAAAGCTCTCATCCTGACGTTGGTGATCCTTAATCAGTCTTTGAACAACGTTCGACATATTTACCTTTCCTAAATTATTCTGCGGCAGATACCTGCTCTATAGATTGATCTGATAAAGTAAGATCTTCTTTCATATCTCGATCAAACATTTCGCCCTGCTTCTTTTGCTTTAGTAACATACGAGCTTTTTCATAAATAGGATCATTCCAGAAAATCATACAACCATTACAACCTTTACCGCAACAGCCTTCTGTACCCATGCGCGGGGTTTTAAGCTTACGGTCTTTACTGCGATCCTTAATGGATGTGCGGAGTTGTTCAGCGCGTTTTTCGTATGTGCTTTCTTTACCAAGGCCCGCTTCCATCATACGGACTTCATAATCCACCTTCATACGATCCCATTGATCTTGGGTCAAAGGACGTTCTTTACGCAAGATAGTCATAACGGGGAAATTCTTTTTCAAATTTTCCAAATTTTCTTCATGGAACAATGAAAAAGGAATACGAATTTGTGGTTTTTTGCCCGGTTGCACAACTTCTACGGTTTCACCACTACGAATATCTTCAAATTCATACATGCGGATCATCATAGGGTCTTGTTGATACGGCGACATGAATTCAAGAACTTCACCTTTGGTAAGTTTATTCTTAATATCCACGATAAATGCATCATCGCGTACTTCTATTATCTGGCCTGCATATTCGTAATCACCGATATTCTGATTATCATCATAGGCGTGGGAGTAATTTGTTAAGCGACCTTCATGAAACGCCAGAGTATAGCCACGGTTTGGTACCGCTGTTAATTCATCCAAATATTTCTTCGGGTTCCAGTTCTCGGGATCATCATACCAATCATCAATCGCCATGCGATAAGCACGTGCCACCATACCTGCATAATATGCAGATTTACCACGTCCCTCGACTTTTAAACTATCCACGCCAATTTTTAGATAATCATCCAGCTTCGGCATGATACAAAGATCACGTGAATTCAGGATATATGATCCACGTGCATCTTCTTCCAATGGCATCAATTCACCTTGGCGATAATCTTCTTCCAAGAAGAATTCAAACTTATCCATCTCTTCTTCGGACAGCTCCAATTCTTTTAAGGTACCATCTTTAAGGCGGATATGAACTTTATACCCCCAGCGGCAACTATTCGCACAAGCTCCTTGGTTTGCTCCGCGCTCTGCCATAAAGTTTGATAACAAACAACGACCTGAATAGGTCATGCACATGGAGCCATGTACGAATGCTTCCAGTTTAATATCTGGACATTTCTCGCGGATCTCTGTTAGCTCTTCGTAAGAAACCTCACGACCAAGAACTGCCAACTTTGCCCCAATATCTTGCCAGAACTTCACCGACTGCCAGCTACAAATATTTGCCTGTGTAGAAACATGAAGTTCAAGTTCTGGTGCTTTTTCCTTCACAAACATGAAGACGCCTGGATCAGCAACAATCAAACCATCTGGATTTACCTGACGAACTGTCTCAATATATTCATCAAGCTTATTGATGTCTTTGTTATGCGAAAACAGATTAAGCGTTAGATAGACGCGTTTCCCACGGGCATGGGCAAATTCTACACCTTCAATCACATCTTCCAGCGTCACACTTGATTTAGTGCGCAAAGACATATCAGGTGTTCCCATATAAACCGCATCCGCGCCATATAGAATTGCTACCTTCAGCTTCTCTAGAGAGCCGGCAGGCATAAGTAATTCCGAACGTCGTCCGGTTGCAGTTTGGTATGTTGTTTGTTTATCAGAAACAGCTTTCATGTCAGCCATGGTCGATCCATCTGTACTTAAATTATTATCCACTTTTTTGTGAGTGGGCTTTCTATACCCTTATATAGCATGAAATTGCAAGTTTTCTCATAGAAAACGAAGAATTCTGGCTATGCAAAGCTGCTATGCAGCGAATGCAACTTGACTTGACCTGAAAAAACCTTCATTACCTGCGCCACCGAAAAAACATTCCGTGATTGCGCATAGAGGGTCGGCGACCAAACGCTGTAAAGAAATGCCCCTTAATCCGAATGCTGGTTTTAAATATTGATACTTCGTCACCCACGAGTGCGCCTGGTTGAACGACAAACTGACAAACTAACAATAAAGTTGCTGTGGAATTCGCTACGGCCCAATTCTGTCTTTGTCATATACTTAAGGATGAGCCCGTGAGCCATACGAATTTTGACGAATTCGGTCTGGATGACCGAATTCTACGTGCCCTTGCAGAAACCGGACATGAAGTCCCAACCCCAATCCAATCGCAAGCTATTCCAATGCTATTAGAAGGCAAAGATCTTCTTGCAGTTGCTCAAACAGGTACAGGTAAAACTGCCGCGTTTGCGATCCCAACAATCCAGTTACTTTCTGAAAAACCAATTAAAGTTGGACCAAATGAAGTTCGTGCCTTGATCTTGGCACCAACCCGTGAGCTAGCTGAACAAATTCATAAAAACATGCGTATCTATGCGAACCATTTCCGCATGAAGCATGTTGTTGTTTATGGTGGGACAACCTATCGTTTCCAAATTCAGGCAATGAAAAAAGGTGCAGACATTCTTGTGGCAACACCAGGTCGTTTAAAAGATTTGTTGGAACGTGGTGTTGTTAACTTAAACTTCCTTGAATTATTGATTCTTGATGAAGCTGACCGCATGTTAGACATGGGCTTCATCCATGACATCCGCCAATTGATTGAGCATATGCCGGAAGAACGTCAATCCTTACTCTTCTCTGCAACCATGCCGCCAAAAGTAAAAGAACTTGGTGCAAGCTTGCTGCAAAATCCTGAATCTATCGAAATCACACCGGAATCTACACCTGTAGATCGTATCACTCAAAAAGTGATGTTTGTAAGTGCAACTGACAAACTAAACTTACTTATGAAGATCTTCAAAGAGCAAAAAGAAGAATTAGAACGCGTTATTATCTTCACAAAGACAAAGTGGAAAGCGGATAAAGTTGCGGCTCACCTAGATCGTTCTGGCACACCATCTGAAGCTATTCATGGTGATAAGAAGCAAGCAAAACGCCAACGTGTTTTGAATGCCTTCCAGAAAGGTAGAATTAAAGTACTCGTCGCAACAGATGTCGCCGCACGCGGTATTGATGTTAGTAACATTACTCATGTGATTAACTTTGAACTACCAATGGAGCCAGAAAACTACGTCCATCGTATTGGCCGTACCGCCCGTGCGGGCACCACAGGTCATGCTATTGCATTTTGTGACAAGGCCGAAAAAGGCATCTTGAATTCCATTGAACGTATTATGAATATGAAGCTGGATGTGGATGAAAATCATGATTTTCATGACGAGACAGCTGCAAATTCTGGCCGTAAGAAAGATGGTGGACGTTCTCGTAACTCCCGTCCTTCAAAAGGCGGCGCGAAGAAAGAGCGTTGGAGCAAAGATCGCAAACAAGATCGCGCAGCTGCAAAAGATGCTCGTGCAAAAAGAGACCGCAAAAAAGCATCTGAAGATCAAGGTTTCTTTGATAATCCTTCTTCATATCAGGACAACGAAAAGAAACGCAGTCCGTTTAAGAAAGAACGTAGTTTTGATCGTGGACAAGATCGTGACGAACGAAAAGGTCGTAATGATGGCGGTGATCGCCAAGATCGTCGTGAACGCCGTGATCGTGACGACTATCCTGTACGCGGCGGACGTTTTAACCGTGATGAACGCAATGATCGCAGCGGAGACCGAAAATCTCGTGGAGATAGACCACGTCGTGACAATCGTGAAGACCGTTTTGATCATAAAGAAAAAAGTGATTTTAAACGCAAAGATTCCAACCGTGGAGACCGCAAAGATTTCCGTGACAAAAATGACTTTGACCGTCCTTCACGTGATGATCGTAAAACACGTGATCGCAAAAACGATGATCGTAAATGGACAAAAAAATCACGTGGTAAAAATGCGTCTGCTAAACCAGCATCTGACAGAAGCAAAGATATGCATAAAACATCCAAGCCACGTAAAGGACCAAGCAAGATGGATAGCGGTGGTGATCAACCACTCTTCAGAGGTCGCCCTAAGCGCTAAATATGAAAAGGGGAAGTTCTTTAACTTCCCCTTTTTAAATTCAATACATTTTGCCGCTTAGAAAAATCAGTGTAAGTTACACATAAGATGACATTAACCAATTGATCATCATCGGATAATGGCAGCATTACATATTCAAGATTTCTTACATATTTAGTGGAACGATGGGATGGTTTGCCATGATACCAGATAGGAATACCATCTTGGGCAACCATACGCATATTCATGTAACCAAGACTGTTATAAAAATCTTCTTCGATTTCATCCAAAAACTGCCCCGTTTTATCTTGTCCAACTTTTTCAACGATTTCTGTACCAGATAAGCGCACACGAAAACGCAACGGATTGTCATGAAATACATCTAACATCCATATACGAGGCATAAATTTTAGTAGGTCTGTGGGGTCTATATCTGCCCGAGAGGGAAAATTCCGTTTACCTTTACAAGACAACCAATACGCATAGAAATCTTTAATATCATCGCACATAAATTCCGTGGCATCCATTAAAGGGATTTCGGCTTTATTTATAAATTCAACCGGAATGTCCGGCGCGGTTAGCATGTAATCTCCTCATAAAAAGAGAATTAGAATAAAGAATTTTCACCTTCACGAATAATCATTGGTGTATCGCCTTCGGTCACAGGACGTCCAAGACCTGCATTCTCGCTTAGACGCGCATCTTCCGCTTCAGGGTCAACGATAATGCCTGGTTCTTTAGTTTTCCAGAACATGAAATCATCAACGAAACTCTCGTTAGCACGGGCCAAAGCATCTGATTCAGAATCAATCACGTCACGGATATCAGCTTTCGCGCCAACGGCCCCTGCTTCTTCAAGCATCGCAAATTCACCAGCATCGAACTGTGCTTGCACATTCGCTGCTGTTTTCCGTTTTTCACGACTACTTTGCAAACCAAACAAAGCGGCTTCGGCTTGACCTTTCACACGATCTTCTTCCGCTCGTTTGTCACGTGGATCAGGTGGACGCAAACCAAAATCAGGTGGCAATACCAACGGTGCACGTGTTGCAACCGCAAATTCGTCCGGTGCTTCTTTCTCTAGCCCTAGAACTTTACCTACGCTGCCACCACATGCCGTTAATAAGCTTAAACCAGCGGTTAAAAAAATTGATCTGACTAATACAGACATACCTGCATCCTTACCATTAATCTACCATGTAATATATGGCGATTCTTTTCTCATCGATCAAGCAATTTAAGCTGCTTCATCCTTTTTGACAATAAAGCCTTCTAGCAAAACAAGAATGGCGCCTACCGTAATCGCGCAATCGGAAATATTAAACGCTGGCCAATGATAATTTCCTACAAAAAAATCAAGAAAATCAAAAACCGCCCCAAATCGTATACGATCCATTATATTGCCGACAGCCCCCCCCAAAATTAGGCCTAAACTAAACGCAAGAAATCTATTATTTGCCTTTGTAAGCCAAACCATCATCCCAACTGCGATTGCGCTTGTAACAATAACCAATATCCATCTGGTCATATCCGCGGAGTTACTAAACAAACCAAAGCTGACGCCTTGGTTCCAAACCGTCACCAAATTGAAAAATGGCAGAAGCTCAATGCGATCTACCCAAGGAAAACCTTGCTGAGGTGGCCAGAAGGATAAATTGAATACGCCTTCCAGCATCCACCATTTACTCACCTGGTCGGCAACTGCGCAAATCACAGCTACCGTTAATCCCAGTTTCATAAATGGATATTTATCTGCCAATGTTTCACTTTCAGACAAAGGTCTTACTCCGCAGCGGCTAAATGAGATGTCGCTTCATCACAACGGTTACAAATAATATGTTCTTCTGTTATTTCTGGTAAAACTTTCCAGCAGCGCTCACATTTGCCGCCTTCAGCTTCCTTGGCAACAACACCAACACCTTCAACATCATCAAGCTTAAAGGCATCAGCAGAAACATCACCTGTTTCAATTGTGATATCTGATGTAATAGAAACTTCAGCCATATCAACATCAGACAAAATTGTCGCAATTTCTTCAGACACAGTCACAACAGGTGCCGCTTGCAAAGAAGATCCAATACGTTTTTCTGCACGTTCGATTTCTAATGCACCAAGAATAACTCTGCGTACATCACGGATTTTTGCCCATTTAGCTGCAAGATCTGCGTCATTCCAAGAAACCGGTGTTTCCGGGAATTGTTGTAGATGAACAGAGTTTTCCATGCTGTCACCATAACGTTCCAACCATGCTTCTTCAGTTGTGAAAGTTAAGATCGGCGCCATCCAGACAGCTAAACGGTTAAAAATCTCATCCAGAACAGTTAACGCAGCTAAACGTTTAGGATCATCTGATGCATCGCAATAAAGATTATCTTTACGAATATCGAAATAGAAAGAAGACAAATCGATCGCACAAAAGTCATGCAAGGCACGATACATTTTATGGAAATCATATTTATTACATGCTTCACGTACCAATATATCCAACTCTTGCAGACGATGAAGAACCCAACGTTCCAACTCTGGCATATCTTCTACAGCGACACGTTTGGAGGCATCATAATGCGCCATATTCCCCAACAACCAGCGGAAGGTATTACGGAAACGACGATAGTAATCTGCCAATTGTTTCAATGTGCCCTTACCGATACGCAAATCCATTGTGTAATCTTCGGAAACCACCCAAAGACGTAAGATATCCGCACCATATTGGTCATTCACTTCTTGTGGTGTTGTCACGTTCCCCAAGGATTTAGACATTTTCATGCCTTTTTCATCCAATACGAAACCATGAGTTAACACAGCATCATATGGCGCACGATCCCGTGTTCCACAGCCAACAAGTAAAGAGGAATGGAACCAGCCACGATGTTGGTCAGAACCTTCCAGATATAAATCTGCAGGCCATTTTAATTCATCACGACCTTCCAATACGAAGGCATGTGTAGAACCGGAATCAAACCATACATCCACGACGTCTTTTACTTGTTCAAAATCATCTGCGTTATATTGATTGCCCAAGAATTCTTGTGGATCACGAGAGAACCACGCATCTGCGCCTTCTTCTTCATAGGCCGCAAAAATACGATCGAGAACTTCCTGATCACGTAATGGTTCACCTGTTTGCTTGCTCACAAAAATTGGCAAAGGTACACCCCATGCACGTTGGCGGGATACACACCAATCAGGGCGGTTAGCAATCATGCTATGTAAACGATTACGACCTGTTTCAGGGAAGAAAGACGTATCATCAATCGCTTTCAACGCCTTCTCACGCAAGTCATTTGTTTCCATAGATACAAACCACTGTGGTGTATTACGGAAAATCAATGGTGCTTTGGAACGCCAACTATGCGGATAGCTATGGCGAATATTTTCTTTCGCCATCAAACATTTTCGCATTGCCAATTCACGCATGACAGCACCATTGGCTGTCCCTGTTTTACCATCACTTGTATAGGTACTTTCACCTGCAAAAATCGGCACGGATGGGTAATAGGTACCATCTTCGGCCACGGTATCTGGAATTGGCATACCATGCTTAATTGTCAATAATTCATAGTCATCTGCACCATGGCCCGGTGCACAATGCACAAATCCGGAACCTTGTTCCGTGGTAACAAATTCAGCTGCCAATACAGGCACGTCATATGGATAGCCTGCATCATGGAATGGGTGATGACAAATAGTTGCTTCCAAACTTTCAGCAGAAACAGATTGCAGATGCTTCCACTCAGCCACTTTGAAACGGCCCTGAACATCTTCTGCCATCGCATCTGCAACAACAATCTTCTGTCCCACTTCCGTTGCAGAACCTTCTTCCGCTTCAACCACTTCATATAGGCTATAGTTGATATGTGGACCAAAGGCGATACCGCGGTTTGCAGGGATGGTCCAAGGTGTTGTTGTCCAGATCACGATAGACGCATCTTCCAATGCCGGCTCGCCCGCTTTCTTAATCGGGAAACGTACAAAGATAGTTGTGGATTTATGTTCTTTATATTCAACTTCCGCCTCAGCCAAAGCTGTTTTCTCAACAACAGACCACATAACGGGTTTGGAGCCTTTATAAAGGCTACCATTCATCAAGAATTTGCCTAACTCACGGGCAATCTGTGCTTCCGCTTTGAAAGACATAGTATTGTAGTAATTATCCCAATCACCAAATACACCTAGACGTTTGAATTCTTCCCGTTGCGTATTGATCCACTCACCTGCAAATTCACGGCATTGCTTACGAAACTCGTTAATATCAACTTCGTCTTTGTCTAAGCCTTTTTCGCGATATTGTTCTTCGATTTTCCATTCAATCGGCAAACCGTGACAATCCCAACCAGGTACATACAAAGAATCTTTCCCCATAAATTGTTGAGAACGAACGATAATATCTTTCAAAATTTTGTTTAACGCATGACCGATATGCAAATGACCATTCGCATATGGAGGGCCGTCGTGAAGAACAAATTTCTCATTGCCTTTGGATTGTTCGCGTTGCTTTTGCCATAGGCCTTGATCTTCCCAACGTTTCAACATGACAGGTTCTGCTTTTGGCAAACCTGCACGCATTGGGAAATCAGTTTCTGGAAGGGCGATAGTATCTTTATAATCGACGGTCATGTCTCTTAATCCTGAAAGGCGCATCTGTTGGATTTCATGCGCAATAATCTAAATCTTTTCGAAATGGAAAGAGGCGAAATCTAGCTGTTTAGCAGATGTTTCAGCCTGTGGTCGTTACGGGTATTCGGAAAGTTCGAAACCACTGGAACGCCAAAATCCCGGTTCTTCCTCACATCCAGGTGCAGGAAGCCGGGCCAATAATTCGTATGCCAATCGGGCGCATAAATCCGATCTCTTTTACATCAGTAAATCTCATGGGCGCGACTTTATGCAGTCTCACCGCTTGGGTCAAGTAAACATCGGAAAAAAGCAGGAATGACAGGAAAAATTCTAAGCCCCAGCCGCGCGGGTCAGCAAAATACGTCGTGCGGTTTCGCTATCGATGGCAATTTGCGCTTTTAACTCATCCACGCCGTTAAATTTCTGTTCAGCACGAATAAATTCGATCAAGGCAACACGAACGGCTTTACCATATAAATCACGATCAAAGTCAAATACATGAACTTCCAAAAGTTCTGTCAAACCGTCAACCGTTGGCCTTTTACCCAGATTGGCAACGCCATCAAACCATTCAACGTCACCATCCACTTCAACACCTAGGCGCACGGCATAGACACCATATTTTGGTCGAATATATTCCCCAAGGGATAGGTTCGCTGTTGGGAAACCAATAGTGCGGCCTAATTGAGCTCCTTTATTTACATGAGCTTCAATTTCAAACGGACGACCAAGAATAGCAGCGGCCCAACCCGGTTGCCCTTCACGTAAGTAATCACGAATAATGGTCGAAGAATAAACTTCATCATCTGCACTGGATTGCGGATCAACTGCAGTGACACCAAAACCGCCCTTTTCCTTACCAAAGGCAGTCATCATGTCGGCATTACCAACACGGCCTTTGCCAAAGCAAAAATCATAACCAACAACTACATGTTTGGCTTTTAAACCATCAACGATCACCTGTTGTAAAAATTCTTCCGCAGTCAGTTCTGAAAAGTTTTCGTCAAAATTTAAAACAAATAAACTATCAACGTTTAAAGCTTCTATATGATGCACTTTATTACGCATTGGCGTTAGGCGGAACGGATCTTGATCCGGCTTAAAATATTGACGCGGATGTGGTTCAAAACTCATCACCTGCAACGGTGCGTCAAGATCACGTGCAAGTGCAGCCGCCATGCCGATAACAGCCTGGTGCCCACGATGTACCCCATCAAAATTTCCAAGAACCACGACGCCGCCTTGATGATCTGGCGGGGTGGTATCGTAATGCCTAAATAATTTCATGAGGCTAACATACTTGTTACGTCCCAATGCGCAAGGCTATTTTCGAAATAGCTTATTGAATAAGATCATGATTATTTATCATAACTGTTTAGTCAATAAACCGCTGGCAGTCTTTGGTATTTTTCGCTAAGACAGCTTAAATATTTTAGACTTGTTGCATCAGGAAATAGTCATGACCGACAATACACAAGAAACAGAACAAGAAATCGAACGTCTTCCGATTACCATCCTCACAGGTTTTCTAGGAAGTGGCAAAACCACCCTTTTAAAAAACCTGTTGCAACAAGATGACATGGCAAACACCGCCGTGGTAATTAATGAATTTGGTGAAGTGGGTCTTGATCATATGTTGGTCGAAACTGCGACCGAAGATATGATTGTGATGGATAGTGGCTGTTTATGCTGTACCATCCGTGGAGACTTGATCGAAACACTTCGTCGTTTATTGAAGCAACGTTGGAATGGTGAAATTCCAAAATTCGACCGTTTGATGATTGAAACCACAGGTCTAGCTGATCCAGCGCCAATTTTACATACCATTATTACCGATGCGGTGATTTCCCATCGTTATCGTTTGGATGGTGTTGTAACCTGTGTTGATGCAATGAATGCAATGGATCAGATGGATAAACAACCAGAAGCCGTGAAACAGGCAGCTGTGGCCGATAAGCTTTTGCTCACAAAAACAGACCTGGTCAAAGATGAAGCTGCATTAAATAATCTTGAGATACGTCTAAAAGATATCAATCCAGCCGCAACTGTGACCAAGCCTATCCAAGGTAAAGTTGCGGCAAGTGAACTTACAGGTTTTGGTTTATTCGATCCAGCAACAAAGACATCCGATGTCAAAGCATGGATGAAAGAGGAAGCCTATAAGGAAGAGCATGACCACCACCATCATGACCATCATCATGGGCATGGGCATGGTCATGGGCCTGGGCACGATCATGACCACGGACATCACCATCACGATGTGAACCGGCATGGTGACGGCATTAAGGCCTTTGTCTTTGAATATGATGAACCAATTAAATGGGACAGCTTTGTCGATTGGATGGAAAGTATGCTGGCGACCCATGGGGCAAACTTGCTTCGCATGAAAGGCATCTTAAATGTGATTGAGGCGGAAGGTCCTGTTGTGGTGCATGGCGTACAACATGTATTCCACCCACCTGCGCAGCTAGAAAAATGGCCGGACGATAATCGTAAATCACGTCTGGTGATGATCACGCGTAATATCAACAAAGAACCAATCGAAGCCACCTTTAAAAGCTTTATGGCGATGTAATATCCTGTAAGGTCCAGAAACAAAAAAGCCTGCAATCATTTGCAGGCTTTTATTTTTGTTAGTCGGTTTGGAGATTAAGCTTCCAAGCTTGCCAAGAAATGGTCAATCCCCGCTTGGGCACATTCCATATCCTGTTGTGGGGTACCGGAACTCAAACCGATACCCCCAACGACTTCGCCATTCACGGAAACAGGTAAACCGCCACCGACAACACAGAGACGACCGCCGATTGCTGTGTGAATACCGAAGGCTAAACTGCCCGGTTTACAGACTTCGTTATATTCATGGGTCGCTTTGCGTGCGGCTGCCGCCGTATAGGCTTTATCACCCGCAATAATCGCGCTAGTTACCTTACCGCCATTCATACGTTCAAAAGCAATTGGATTGCCAGATTCATCAACGATGGAAATACACATCGGCACCCCAATCTCGTTAGCTTTATTGCGCGCACCTTCGATCAATACATAAGCATCTTCAATAGATAAACGGTTCACTGTTAACATTTGTTATTCCTGTTTAAAAACTTGCAAATCATTATATTTAAAAACGTTTTATATGATTTTGCTTTCAAATGATAATCTCAATTCTTGGAAAGTCTTTCTAAAATTATATGAACGACAGCTTAATCAATTAATATCTATAAGCACCTCTGTTGAAGCGGGATACCAATCATATTCACTCGTAATCTTTAAACGGGTCGGACATAACTGATCTATCATTTCATTCAAACTGTTTAAAATTACATTACGCATGTCATCATCATAGAAGACCAAAATTTGATTTTTTGATTTATTTTTTTCAATTTCAGTCAATTGTTCCAATGAGCAGAAATCTCCGGCTTCAAAATCGATCCTGATATCTATCACTTCACCTAATGAAATAGTAAAAAAAGCATCTAAGATTTCAGCGTCAGGAAAATAAAACGACTCAATGAAAAATTTGTACTTAAAATCTTTGAGCTTTTTTTGCCCCTTCAAACTAACCAATACCTCATAAAACTTTTTCTCATGTAATTTTGCTATCTTCTCATCACTTAAGAATGTTGGTTTTACTTTCTCTAGTAAATCTAAAGCCTTAGCCCGTGACATATTTTCAAATGTCAAAATGATCCATGAATCCAGAAAATTCAATGGATTTAGAGATTCGTTAGTTTGAATATGATGGTTTGAACCTTCCTCCAGATCATGAATAAACCAAGAACCACTTAATTCTATGACCGCAGTATCCAAGCCACCATATAATGTAGTGACCTCATATTTTTTCTGCACTTCTCTCAACTTATTTTCCATACGAGAAAAAATTTCGTCGTTGGAATATCCACGAAAATAAAAAAAACTTACATCATCCCCCTTGAAGGAAAATTCAACGTTACGAGCATTTTCATAAACTTCTAAAATTAAGAGCACATCCTCAATATAAGTCCTATTAAACTCAATAAAGTCGAGCTGAATCATAACAGTAAACTCAGCCTGTGCGGTTTCGAAGTTTTTATATATATCATTCACAGGATATCGAATAGGAACATCATGATAATGAAACTGAAAAAGATCTTCAGCGACAGCTTTTAAATTCACATCAAATTCTTTTAGGAAAGAACATAAATCCCTAGATTTTATATCTTGAAACGTGATCTGAAGTAGATCATCACTGGCTTTGAGTTTTGGATCTTGGATGCGTGCGTCGTATTTTAGAAGCTTTTCAGCATATTGTGATTCAAACAAGCACCTCAACGTAGTTTTCAATAACTGAAACATATTCCTTCCCCTTAGCGAACATGAATTCGTCGTCCTATTTTAATCATAAAAAAAGGACGTTGAAATCTCAACGTCCTTTTTAAATTCTATTCAAGCTTCAAAATTCGGATTAACCAAACTCACGGGAAGCTTCAACAAAGTAGTTCCATAGATATTCGGCGAAGGAAATACGCACGTTTATATCATATGTTGGCTCTTCATCACGTTGCACCATGAAGATAGTTGCATGGGCAAAACGTGTGCCTGTGCAGTTACCCGCTTTAAATTTGCTTGGGTGCAAATCTAACGGGGAACCTTTTTTCAGCACTTCACGTGCTGCCGGACCGGAAAGGCGCATGGATGCGTAATAGTCAGATACGTTTACAACCTGACTTGGGGTTTCGCCCAATTTCTCACGCAATGCTGTTTCCAATGCCACTTCACCATCTTCAGGTGTCATGATCATCCATTCATCTGGGCCCATCCAATAGATGGAATATGTTTCGCCTTCGTTGAATGTCAAAGCTGTTGTTGGAATTTCAACACCAGTTACATCTTTAACCGCCATTACGAAATCTTTGTTGTCGGAGTCACCACGAATGATGACTTTGCCGACAAAACCATTGCTGGTTAGTTTTACGTTACCACCAACCGGACCTGCCAAGCCGTCCAGAGGGCTAACTTTTTTGATTGCTGTTTCAACCATTATTAATTCCTCCAGAACGTCTTAGGACGGTTCGCCATCGATACGTTTATTCTCCTTATCGAAGAAAATCGGATCGGTGATTGTTACTTTATGTGCCTTACCGCTCATAGTTGGAACCATGAAAGATTGACCTTTCAAGTTCTTACCGTCACGGATCAACGCCATCGCAATAGAACGACCACAGTTAGGCGACATGTAACTGGATGTTACGTGACCTAACATGTCCATAGGTGGTTTATCTTTCAACTCACGAACCAGATGCGCCCCTTCCATCAGAACCACATTCGGATCTTCGGTTAGAACACCAACCAATTGCTTACGGTCTGTACGGGCTGTATCGGTACGTGTGAAGGAACGGCGACCAAGGAAGTCACCTTTCTTCTTGGAGACGATCCAGTCCATATCAAGGTCCATAGGTGTGACAGAGCCATCTGTATCTTGACCTGCAATGATAAAGCCTTTTTCCGCACGAAGAACGTGCATGGTTTCAGTACCATATTGGCAGATATCAAATTCTTCACCAGCTTCCAACAAAGCATCCCATACATGCAAGCCATAGCGTGCAGGTACATTGATCTCGTAAGAAAGCTCACCTGTAAAGGAAATACGATAGATACGTGCTGGCACACCTGCGATATGACATTCTTTCATAGCCATGAACGGGAATGCTTCCGCAGATAGATCAATATCTACTAATTTCTCAAGAACCTTACGGGATTTAGGACCGTTCAAGATGGACACTGCCCATTGTTCTGTCACGGAAGTCGCATAAACATCCCAATCAGGATATTCAGTTTGAATCCATTCCTCAATCCAGTTCGCCACACGACCAGCGCCACCTGTTGTGGTTGTCATGTGATAGTGGTTTTCGCCAATGCATGTGGTCACACCATCATCGAATACCATGCCATGCTCATTACACATCAAGCCGTAACGACATTTGCCTGGTGCCAGTTTGCTCCATGCATTTGTGTAAAGAAGGTTCAATAGACGAGACGCATCTTTACCCTGAATGTCCAATTTACCCAATGTGGAACCATCCATGATACCTACGCTATCACGAACCGCTTTACATTCACGTTGAACAGCCGCATGCATATCTTCGCCCGCTTTCGGGAAATAGTATGGACGTTTCCAGTCACCTACATCCTCATAAATCGCGCCATTGCGATCATGGGCAGAATGCATTGGTGTTTTACGTGCTTGCAAGAATAGATCTTCGACATCATGACCAGCAATCGCACCGAATGTTACTGGTACGAATGGTGGGCGGAATGTTGTTGTTCCAACTTGTGGAATAGACACGCCACGGATTTGCGCCATGATTGCGATCGCGTTTACGTTGGATGTCTTACCTTGGTCGGTACCCATACCTGTTGTGGTATAGCGTTTTAAATGCTCAACAGAGATATAACCTTCACGTGCTGCCAAGTGGATGTCAGCAACTGTGGAGTCGTTTTGGAATTCGTGGAAATGTTTCTTGCCACGAGCCAAAGGACGATCCATCGGGATATACCACAATGTACGCATGTCACCATGTTCAACTTCTGGTGCGGATGGTGTTGCAGGTACAGATTGACCTTCACCAAAACCAGCAGCTTGTGCCGCTTTCAAACCAGCTTCAAGACCTTCGGACAATGCGCCTTCTAAAGTAAATGTACCGTTACAAGATCCAACGGAATAGTTATCCCACTGGCAATGATCAGGCACAAAGCTTGTTAGCTCTTCATCATAACGTAATTTACCACGTGCTTGAGAGAACAAGTTCACTGCAGGGTTCCAACCGGAAGACATCGCAACCACATCACAACCGATATGGAATTTTGTGCCTTTCACGCCGTCACCAGCTTCGTTCAGCTCCATAACTTCCACGCCTTTTAGACGACGGTAGCCTTTAGTCCCAACGATCGCAGCATTTGTATGGATTGTGATATCCAAACTACGTGCTTGTTCAACCAATGGGCCTTTTGGATCAACACGTGTGTCAACGATTTCAACACGACCACCATTTGCAAAAGCATCTAGGGCTGTTTTATACGCGCTGTCATTGTTAGTGAAGACAACCATGTCTTTACCCGGTAATACACCATAACGGTTGATATATGTGCGAACTGCAGATGCCAACATCACGCCTGGACGGTCATTGTCACCAAACAACATTGGACGTTCGAAAGAACCAGATGCCAAAACAACTTGTTTTGCACGGATTTTCCAGAAACGCTGACGTGGTGTGTCATTGCTGTCTTGTGGACCAAGATGGTCAGTGATTTTCTCCATCGCTGTGATGAAATTATGGTCAAAGTAGCCGATAACCGCTGTACGGTTCAAAATGGTTACTTCTTCCATTTCTTTCAATTCAGCCAACGCGGCATCAACCCAGTCCATTGCTGGTTTGCCATCGATTTCCGCGCCATGATCAGATAGTAAAGAACCACCGAATTCATTTTGTTCATCAATCAAGATTACACGCGCGCCTGTGCGCCCTGCTGTCAAAGCAGCAGATAGACCAGCAGGACCACCGCCTGCGATCAACACGTCACAATATTCGTGTTTCACAGCATATGTATCTGGATCGCCTTCTTCAGGCGCAACACCCATACCAGCAGAGGCACGAATAATTTCCTCATATTTCATCCACATGGATTTTGGCCACATGAATGTTTTATAGTAGAAACCAGCCGGGAAGAAACGGGATAGTTTGTTGTTGATACCACCAATGTCAAAGTTCAAAGACGGCCAGCAGTTTTGGCTAGACGCTTCAAGACCATCAAACATTTCAACAACTGTTGCACGTGTATTTGGATCAGAACGCTTACCGGAACCAATAGTTACGATTGCGTTTGGCTCTTCAGAACCTGCAGACAAAACACCACGTGGACGGTGATATTTAAAGGAACGACCCATTAGGTGCACGTTGTTTGCCAACAATGCAGAAGCCAATGTATCGCCTTCAAAGCCTTGGAAGGTTTTTCCATCAAATGTGAAAGAAACCGGTTTATTGCGATCAATACGACCGCCAGTTTTAATACGGTTAGACTGGCTCATTTTTATTTGCCCTCGTCAGAAGGAATAGCAGGCTTTTCTTCGCCTATTTTATAAGTATCTACGAACTGATCTGTCACAGAGTTGCGAAGCGCGTTGAACCAACGGCCACAACCATGATCATGAGACCAACGTTCGTACTGGTAACCTTTGATGTTTTGGCGGAAGAAAATATAATCCCCCCATTGCTCATCAGTTAACTCATCAGGGTTTTCAGGACGCGCGATATGCGCCTCACCATGACATGTAAATTCTGTTTGATCACGTTCACCGCAGAAAGGGCATTTAATAACTAACATCTAAACTTCTCCTCTTTCCTTAGTGAGCCACAGCCGCAGCTGCACCTTCATCAATCAATGCACCTGTATTAAAACGGTTCATTGTAAATGGTGCTGCAATTGGGTGAAGTTCACCATTTGCAATGGAATGTGCGAATACGTTACCGGAACCAGGTGTTGCCTTAAAGCCACCTGTACCCCAACCACAGTTGAAGAACATGTTTTCAACTGGTGTTTTTGTGATGATCGGAGAACGATCAACTGTCACATCAACAATACCGCCCCATTGACGCATCATGCGCAGACGAGATGTGAACGGGAACAATTCTTTCAATGGGCCAACAATGTGGTCCATCATATCGAAGCTACCGCGTTGGGAATAACTTACAAAGTTATCGGAACCCGCACCTACAACCAATTCACCTTTATCGGATTGTGAAAGGTATACGTGAACCGCACCAGACATGATCACTGTGTTGATCACTGGTTTCAATGGCTCAGACACCATCGCTTGCAGTGGGAAACTTTCTAGTGGCATACGGAAACCAGCCATATTCGCCATTACAGAAGAATGACCCGCTGTTACCACACCGACTTTCTTTGCACCAATATGACCACGGGAAGTTTCAACACCTTTCACAACGCCGTCTTGAATATCAAAGCCTGTTACTTCACAGTTTTGGATAATATCAACGCCCATATCGTCAGCTGCACGCGCATAGCCCCATGCAACCGCATCATGTCGTGCACTACCACCGCGACGTTGCAACAACGCACCAAGTACTGGATAACGACAATCCAAGTTGATTGTTGGCTCGATTTCCTTCACTTGTTCAGGTGTTAGGAATTCACTGTCGATACCGTTCAAGTGAATTGCATGGCCGCGGCGACCAATTTCCTGCATATCATGAACGTTGTGCGCCAAATGCAACAAACCACGTTGGGAGAACATCACATTGTAGTTTAAATCTTGGCTAAGATTTTCCCACAATTTCATCGCATGTTCATAAATCGCAGAAGATTCATCCCAGAGATAGTTGGAACGTACGATTGTTGTGTTACGACCTGTGTTACCACCGCCTAACCAGCCTTTCTCAAGAATAGCAACATTTGTAATGCCACATTCTTTTGCAAGGTAGTATGCTGTAGCCAAACCGTGGGCTCCACCACCAACGATCACAACATCGTATTCTTTCTTTGGATCCGGGCTACGCCAAGCCTTTTGCCAATTTTCATGATAACTCATCGCGTTACGGACGAGTGAGAAAACAGAATATTTATTCATTCTCTTCCCATTTCCTGCTCAAAAAACACCTGCTTCTTTGCCCTTCCCGAATGGAAGTTCAATTGGTCAGGCCGAAATAATGCTAAACTTAAATCCTTTTATGGGAGAAGAGCCTGCTATAAGCGCGGTTGCGCGACAGGAAAAAAGTAAAAAGCGACATAACACATCTTTTCTTAAAATCCTCGCCCTAATCCCGCAGAAAACCAAGGTTTAATGCAATTATAAAAAGCCATTTTTCTTTATATTATTACGGAAAAACGTCACGAGTGAAATCAATTTTAAAACTTACACCAATAATACTCAAAAATGCGACACAGTTGAAACCATATGTCACTCACATCGAACGTAATTTATTTACAAATTCTTACCACAAACACCTAGACGCCATTTCCCGATATGTCGCTTTAACGACAAGCCACCAATATTTAAGATTTCCTCTTTAAAAAAATTCATAGTAAACATCCTCAAAAGCGACTAACATTCACAATAATTGTCGCTACCGTGACAATATATTATATTTCAATTATAAAATGGGAATACATCTGATAAAGAAGAAGCATTTTAATAAAAACGCGATTGACAGAAATTTCACTTCCTATTATTTGGCAGTGCACTGCGTTAGAAATTAAAAAAAATGTAACAAACGCTTTTAGTGATTATTTGTCAGTAGGATCGATATAAAACGGCAACTCTACTGCATACAGTTTTATAAGGTAGCAAAGATATGCAAACAGCTGCGATGTATAAAGATGTAGGGGAAGACAAACCGGAACATATTTCTTTGTTCCTGATTCCACAGTTTTCTATGATTGCCTTCACAAGCCTTCTAGAACCATTACGTCTGGCAAATCAGATTGCTGAAAGAACCCTTTACACTTGGGAATTAATTAGCCGAGACGGCCTACCTGTCATGGCATCAAATGGCATAGAGATTACACCCAATACTACAGCAACAGAAGTGGTTCGCCCAACCAATGTCGTGGTATGCTCAGGGGTAGATGCACATATATATAATGATGCATTAACATTTGGTTACTTACGTCGTTGGGCACGCGAAGGCACGCAAATGGGAGCAATTTGTACGGGCGCACATATCTTAGCACATGCTGGTTTGTTAAATGGTTATCGCTGCACTATCCACTGGGCGAATTTAGATAGTTTTTCTGAAGAATTTCCGGATATTGATGTACGCGCTGAGCTATATGAGATTGATCGTGATCGCTTTACCTGTGCAGGCGGCACGGCCGCACTTGATATGATGTTAAACGAAGTCGGTCGTAAACATGGGTCTGATTTCGCGGGTGCCGTTTCAGAACAATTTATGCATGAACGAATCCGCGAAGGTAACGACAATCAGCGCTTACCATTACAAGCGCGCCTTCGTGTAAGT
Source organism: Curvivirga aplysinae (assembly GCF_009711445.1). Taxonomy (GTDB): domain Bacteria; phylum Pseudomonadota; class Alphaproteobacteria; order UBA8366; family Aestuariispiraceae; genus Curvivirga; species Curvivirga aplysinae. The sequence goes on from NZ_SMMC01000210.1 coordinate 29,588, forward strand.
CATCCAAAATTGATCAAAGCAATTTCGGAGATGGAAAAAAACACTGAAGAAGCCCTAAGCCGTGATGAGATTGCACGCCGTGTAGGATTATCCCGTCGCCAACTGGAACGTTTGTTTAGTCGCTATCTCTCCACAAGTCCGGCACGCTATTATTTGAAACTTCGCTTAAATCGTGCTCGCAAACTACTCACACAAACAACAATGCCTGTGACAGAAGTTGCTTTTGCTAGTGGTTTTACATCCGCCTCTCATTTCTCCAAATGCTATCGGGATATGTTTGGCAAAACCCCACGGGCAGAGCGACGTGGTCTAGACATGATTGATGAAGAAGATGAAGCAGATTACGCAGAAGAATAATTCCGCAAAACTCGAATACAAAAATGCCCGCAAATTTGCGGGCATTTTTTTTAAGTTTCTACAGGCTGCTCCAACCTTGCAGCTATTGCCTCTATCCTATTGGTCATATTCGCAAATATTTCCAAAGTTCCTTGGTCCGGCGTGACTTGTGATGCGTTCTTTTGAAGCGTTATCATATCTTCTTTTAATCTCTCAACTTCAGCATATGCATCAGATAATTCATCAGCAACCACCAAGCCTGCCATCAGCATCAAGCGAGCATCCCCCACTTGCCCCATCGCAGCAGCGAGTTCCTCGACTCTATCACTAAAAAACTTGCCCAGTTTCTGTAGATGCTCTTCCTGGCCATCATCACAAGCAATATTATAGTTACGTCCGTTAATTTGAATATCTAATTGGCTCATAAGACAGCCCCTTGTTGATGCACTTCTTCATCAACTTCATCATCACCAGCGATTACAATATCAAGGCGCTGCAGCGCAGTACTTAAACGCTGAACTAAACCAGCCGCATCTTGACGTAACAATGCATTCTCCTGCTGTAGTTGATCACGCTCGGAACATAACTGTTCAATCTTTTTAGCCATTTCCGCGCCGTCTTCTAGATTCACATTTGATGCATTCTGCAGGCGCGTCTCCACAGCCCCTTCAAGACGCTCCAAAGCAGCATCTAAATTACGTGCAATTTCGTCCAACTGACTCATTTGCCTTTAAACCTTCCAACCTGCGACCCAACTGAAAGTCAATCATAGAATCTCCCAGTTATCTTAATTAATTACTTTGAAATTAAGTGGTGATCTCTTTCTCGTCAACAGGACAACTGGATTAATATAGCAAAGTAGAATGGATAGCACACAACTTCTTTGTGGGAATTTTGACGAATAAAGAGAAAGAATCATTGACCTTCCAGTCCATTTTGTGCATTTTGCGCGCGCTATCTGTGGGGAAATCTATTGGATAGTTATTTTGCGCAACTTGCCCCAAATAATCCGGCCCGGGTTTTTACCGGATATATAAGGGGAAAACCGAGCATCCCTTACTGATTCTATATGATATATGAGATGTAGGGCGATGTTGCTGGAACGCTAAAGAGCTTTATACATATGTCTGCTGTTTCGCATAAAGATTTGGCCAATGCTATCCGTGCTTTGGCTATGGATGCTGTCCAACAAGCAAATTCAGGTCACCCTGGCATGCCAATGGGCATGGCCGATGTGGCGACTGTTTTGTTCACTAAATTTCTAAAATTTGATCCAAAGACACCAAACTGGGCTGATCGTGACCGCTTTGTTTTGAGCGCAGGTCATGGTTCTATGCTTCAATATGCTTTGATGTATCTAACTGGGTATGAAGATATCACTTTAGAAGAGATCAAAAATTTTCGTCAGCTTCACGCGCGTACAGCAGGACATCCAGAATATGGTCATGCCGCAGGCATTGAAACAACGACTGGCCCTCTAGGTCAAGGTATCGCCAATGCGGTTGGCATGGCTCTGGCTGAACGCATCCTAAACGCACGTTTCGGTGACGATGTTGTTGATCACTACACCTATACAATCGCTGGTGATGGTTGCTTGATGGAAGGTATCTCTCATGAAGCAATCTCCATGGCTGGCCATTTGAAATTGGATCGTTTGATCGTATTATTCGATGATAACGGTATTACAATTGACGGTTCCACGGACGTTTCTGTATCAGATGATCAATTAGCACGTTTCAAAGCAAGCGGCTGGGACGTATCTGCTTGTGACGGTCACGATGCAGAGGCAGTTGAAAAAGCAATCGCAGCTGCAAAATTGACAGATAAGCCTTCCTTGATCGCTTGTAAGACGACAATCGGTTATGGTTCCCCTGCAAAAGCTGGTAAATCTTCTTCCCATGGTTCTCCATTAGGCGATGATGAAATCAAGCTAACAAAAGACGCTATCGGTTGGGCCCATGGTCCATTCGACATTCCAGCAGAAATTTTGGACGCATGGCGTGCTGCAGGCTCACGTGGTCAAGCAGATCGTGATGCCTGGAACACACGTATGGCATCTATTGATGCTGATAAACGTGCTGAGTTTGAACGTGGACAAGCCGGTGAGTTAAAGGATGGTTGGAAAGAAGCGCTTTACGCTTTCAAAAAACAAACATCTGAAGCACAAGAAAAAACAGCGACACGTAAATCTTCTGAATTGGTATTGAACGTTCTTACCGAAGCTATCCCTGAAATGTTGGGTGGTTCTGCAGATTTGACAGGCTCTAACAATACCAAAGCAAAAGGCATGGAAGGTATCCAAGCTGGCTCTTATGAAAACTCTTACGTTTACTATGGTGTTCGTGAACATGGCATGGCTGCAGCTATGAATGGTATCGCTCTTCACGGTGGTCTGATTCCTTACGGCGCGACATTCCTGGTCTTCACAGATTACTGTCGTCCATCCATGCGCCTATCTGCATTGATGGGTCTACGCGTTGGTTATGTAATGACTCACGATTCTATTGGCTTGGGCGAAGATGGTCCGACTCATCAACCCGTCGAACATCTAGCTGCATTGCGTGTTATTCCAAATATGCATGTTTTCCGTCCTTGTGACACAGTTGAAACTGCTGAAGCATGGGCATTAACACTTGAACACACAAATACACCTTCAACTATGGCATTAACACGTCAAGGTCTTCCAATTCTTCGTACCGAACATACTGAAGAAAACCTGACAGCCAAGGGCGGTTATGTATTACGTGAGGCTGAAGGTGGTGAACGTAAAGTTACCTTGATGGCAAGCGGTTCCGAAGTTGAAATCATGATGAATGCACGCGATGCGTTACAAGCAGAAGGTATCCCCACAGCAGTTGTTTCCATGCCATGCATGGAATTGTTTGATGCGCAACCACTAGACTATCGTTTATCCGTATTGGGTGAAGGTGCAGCACGTGTGGCTTGTGAGGCAGCTCTACGTGATAGTTGGGATAAATATTTAGGGATCAAAGGATCCTTCATTGGTATGAACGGTTTTGGGGCATCAGCACCAATAGCCGATCTCTACAAACATTTCGGCATCACTTCAGAAGCCGTTGTCGAAGCTGCCAAGGGGCAACTTGAGGCATAAATAACTATTGAATCGGCCCTTTACTCAAAAGGGCCGTTTCTTTATTGAGGCAAAAATACTAGAGGCGAATGGATAGCGACTTGCTATTCAGCTAGTAGGTCACAAACAAGGTTTGGGGCCATATTAAAAAGAAACGGAGACTTACAAAATGGCTATTCGCGTAGCAGTGAACGGTTTTGGTCGTATTGGACGTTTGGTGACACGTGCAATCTATGAATTAGGCCGCAACGATATTGAATTAGTAGCAATCAACACCCCTGGTTCCATCGACGCAACAACTCATTTGTTGCAATATGACAGTGTACATGGTCGTTTCCCTGGCGATGTAGAAGCTGGTGCTGACTGGTTGGATATGGGGATGGGTAAAGTAAAAGTTTCCAGCCATCGTGATCCGCATAATGCACCTTGGAAAAGTCTAGGCATTGATATTGTCCTTGAATGTTCCGGCCACTTTAACAGCACAGAAAAATCAAATTCTCACATTAAAGCAGGTGCCAAGAAAGTATTACTTTCCGCCCCTGCGAAAGATCAGACAAAAACCGTCGTTTATGGTGTAAACCATGAAGAAATCACAGCAGATGATTTAATTGTTTCTAACGCATCTTGTACAACAAACTGCTTAGCGCCAATGGCAAAAGTGCTAGAAGAAAATCTAGGTATTGAACATGGCTTCATGACAACAGTTCACGCCTATACAGGTGATCAACGCATCCTAGATAACAGCCATAAGGACCTTCGTCGTGCCCGTGCTGCAGGCTTATCCATGGTTCCAACTTCCACAGGTGCAGCCAAAGCTGTTGGCTTGGTATTACCATCCTTAAAAGGTAAATTAGATGGTTCTGCGATCCGTGTACCTACAGCAAATGTATCCTTGGTTGACTTGAAATTCAACTCTGTGCGCGACACAAGCATTGAAGAAATTAATCAATTAATGGCTGACGCAGCTTCTGGCCCAATGAAAGGCGTACTTGCTGTCAACAATCTTCCTTTGGTTTCCACAGATTTCAATCATCATCCAGCGAGCTCCATTTTTGACCAAACACAAACACAAGTGATGGATGGTCGCTTGGTGCAAGTGATGAGCTGGTATGATAATGAATGGGGCTTCTCTTGCCGTATGCTGGATACAGCAGCACATATGGGAAATATGTAATTCTATTTCCCCCAAATAATTCTAAAAAGCCTCAACAAGGATGTTGAGGCTTTTTAGTTTTGTAAACTTTCCGCCTCATCATGTTGTATAATTTCAGCGTGCCTGCCCAAATATTCTTGCGCTCGACCATCTTGGGCGAGTATGGGGATCACTTGATCGACATAACTGATAAATCGGCGGTTTTCTGGTGTATCATGACATACAAAATGCCCTGTCGCCTTAAATAATGTCAGCCGGGTTGAGTGAATTAAATCGTGGTATCCCAAATCATCAAAGGCAATCGCAATATCTGGATGGAAACCTATAATCGCCTCAATTCTGCCTGCCTTTAACATCTTCATTAAATTTTCATTATTACGCGCTGCATGTAAATACGGTGCCTTGTCTTGGATCAATCCCGCGGCAACATTGCCAATCACATGTCCAATAGGTAAATCTTTCAATTCATCAATCGAATGCGGAGGCTCTATACCTCTAGGGACATAAACATATACAGAAATAGCATCTACAGCTTTCGAAGAAAGCAAACCCATTTCCGATGCTTCAGGATAACGTGCCGCGATCGCACGTATATTGGCAGGAAAGGCACAAGAAGAAAAATCACGAATAAAATTTGTAGAATTCCGTTTTATTGGGGCATATTTTTTCTCAATCTCCCCTTCAAACCTATTTAATAAATCTTTTAAATAGAGGTTATATCCACGGTCTTCCTCAGGTGTTAAGCGGTCATCAAGTTCATATAAATGCAGAATCACTTCGGCCTTCACCGAATTGGCACATGTCAACAGTGATAAAAAAAGCGCCAATATCTGGGAGCTTCTCCGCATTCTTACAAACCTTCATTATATTTCTGGATACAACGTGCTCCCCTTGGTATGTATCATGAATTAGATAGCGTTCAATTAAAAGCTTTTCTCTAGCTTTTTATGAAAAAAACTGTTATAAAGCGTTTGTCAGAAGAATCTGGCCCGATGTTTGCTTTACATCGTGAGAGGAATTTTTTCACAAGTTAATTCCTGATTTTGCTAGAAAGGCGAGGATAAACAAGTGGCTATTACAGTAAATGGCGGCGCAGCAGCCGCAAGTATGTTGAATGTAGCTTTGTCAAAGACGAAGCCTGGGGAGTTTAAGCCCAAAACATCTGCTGTGACCAATATCCAAACAACGCTTAGTCAAAATGACGTTAACGCTAATAATCGTTTGATTATGAATTCTGCAATAAATCGTTTAAACGGTATTGCACAAGGTATTGTCGAGCCTAATCAAGATCGTGAATGGGAAGTTGTAGGTGCCTATCTTCAAGCGACAGGTCAACCTTATCAAATAAAAATCGCAACAAATGGTGCTCTTTCTGTGGAGGCGCAGGCAGACGGCAAATTGGATGACTTCAACCAAGCCCAAAAACTTGGTATTGCAAATGCAATACAAAAATTTGATAGCATCGCTATTCAGGTAGATCAGGAAACAGCACGTAACGGCTATTTAAACTCTTATAATACGGCTGCAGCCAGACTTATAATGATGCAGCAATTTGCACCGGCTCAAGATCCATGGGAAATAGACTTCCAGCGATATGCTGAACTTGGACGTCCCGTCCAAGTTGGCCTAAATGGACAAGGAGAAATTGTTGCAATTAACCAGCTAGAGCACGATTTTTCAGAAGTCGAGAATGTTGATGATCGTCTCAAACTTATCGCAGCACGTAATGAATTAAGTAATATATTAGATGGAACGTCTGCAGCAACTGAAGCATGGCATTATCTTGCTTTAGGGAATAAACAAGATGGCGATGACTATCTTATCGTACTAGACGACGATGGCAATGTCACCGTTAGGAATAATCTTCATCGTGACACTCCTAGTTCACAATTAAGCCTAAATCATATTACACCGCAATTCTTAAAAGATGATTTCAAAGTAGAGACATCTGCGCAATGGCAAGAAGATGCTGCAAACCTCTATCGTCAAGGTAAAGGTTTCTATTTCGATTTTGACAATACAGGAACTAATATTGTGACACGGGAACTCAATCTTACATATGCAATGAATCTGCATAAGCCCGTGGACCGGACGCAAGATATTATCAACGCTCAGCTTTCTATTCTCACCTAGAAAAAGAAATTATTTTGCATGACATTGGGGCCTATTGGGCCCCATTGCTATCTATACCATATATAGATAGCAATGCGTCAGAAAACTTTAAAATAGGAAACGTCCATGGCCGATATACTGCCCCCTGCAGAAATTTATCTTATTACGCCAGAAGAAATAGAATTTGATCAATTCAAATCCTCTTTAAAAAGCGTGCTGAGTGAAGTGCCAATTTCCTGTTTACAAATTCGTCTTCCAAATGCGGACAAGAACAGCCTTAAGGCCGCAGTTGAAATGCTTGCCCCCATCGCTTGGGAGCATGAAGCAGCCGTCTTATTATGTGATCAGCCTGACTTGGCAATCGAAATGGACCTAGATGGCGTGCATTTGGAAACGAATGTAGATGCCAAACACGTCAAAGCTGTTCGTAAAATTATTGGAAATGATCGTTCCATTGGCGTTTCTTGCTTAAATTCTACACATACAGCAATGCTTGCAGGCGAAGCAGGTGCTGACTATGTTAGTTTTGGTCCACTTTTCCCATCTCCAACCAAAGGTATGCCTGCGGAAGAAGGAGTTGAGGAATGTTTGCGTGCCTGGGCCTTAGCAATGGAAGTTCCTTGCGTAGCCATAGGTGGGATCACCACAGATAATGTAAATATTGCCTTGGCAACTGGTGCTGAATTCGTCGCGCCGTTATCAGGGATATGGCAACATCCCGATGGTCCAGCTGTTGCAGCTAAGATATTTTACGAAGCAACACAGACATACAAAAAATCTTAACAAACATACGCTATGCAGAAGGTGCAATGCTGTATTGCACAAATCCATTTTAGGAAAAGGCTTGTCTAGACCAGCTTTTTACCATATAGAAAACGCCGATTTTGTTCTTTGAAAATTTGGCACTCCAACTGATTGGTGAGACTCATGAAGATTGATGGCAACGCTATTCGTCCAGGTAACGTTATTGAACATAAAGGTGGCTTGTGGCGCGCAGTAAAAACACAACATGTAAAGCCTGGTAAAGGCGGCGCATTTTTACAAGTAGAATTAAAAGAAATTCGCACCGGCACAAAATTGAATGAGCGTTTCCGCTCTTCAGAAACAGTTGAAAGAGTGCGTTTGGAACAAAAAGAGTTCCAGTTCCTTTTCGCTGACGGTTCCGATTTTACATTTATGGATCAAGAAACTTTCGATCAAATCACATTGAACGAAGACATGATCGGTGAAGATCAGGCAAAGTTCCTACAGGACGGAATGGTTGTTGTGATAGAATCTTTTGAAGAAAGTCCAATCGGCGTGGAATTGCCACAACATGTCACTGTTGAGGTCTTAGAAGCAGATGCAGTTGTAAAAGGTCAGACCGCTTCCTCTTCCTATAAACCTGCTGTTGTTGAAGGTGGAGTACGTGTCATGGTACCGCCTTATGTTGAAACAGGTATCCGCATTGTAGTAAACACAGATGATGCAACTTTCGTAGAACGCGCGAAAGACTAGCTCTAACCATAAAAATGGAAGGCAAACACAATGTTTGTACGATCCCCAAATATCAACGTCATGATCAAAGCAGCCGAAAAGGCGGGCCGCGGTCTTGTACGTGACTTCGGTGAGGTAGAACAACTACAGGTTTCCAAAAAAGGGCCTGCCGATTTTGTATCTACAGCCGACAAACGCGCGGAAGAAACAATCCGCCGTGAACTGGAAAAAGCACGCCCTGAATATGGCTTTCTTATGGAAGAAGGTGGTATTGTTAAAGGTGAAGACGAAGATTACCGTTGGATCATCGACCCGCTTGACGGCACCACAAACTTTCTTCATGGCATTCCACATTTCGCCATTTCCATTGCCTTGGAAGAAAAAGGGGAAATTGTTGCTGGCGTTGTTTACGATCCTGTAAAAGATGAAATGTTCTGGGCGGAAAAAGGCAAAGGCGCCTTCGTGAATGATCGACGTTTACGTGTGTCGGCACGTACACGCCTATCAGAAAGTGTTTTCGCAACAGGCATTCCTTTCATGGGCCGCGATACCGAAGATGATGGCCATGGTTTATTTCTACGTCGCCTTGAGAAAATCATGGAAAAAACAGCGGGTGTTCGTCGTTTTGGTGCCGCATCCCTTGATCTCGCATATGTAGCTGCAGGTCGCTATGACGGTTTCTGGGAACGTGGACTAGCCCCATGGGATGTAGCTGCCGGCATATTATTGGTTAAAGAAGCTGGCGGCTTCGCAACAGATGCCCAAGGGCGCGCCTTCAGTTTCAAACGGGCTGATGTGGTTACAGCCAATGAAAAAATTCACAAAAGCTTATTAGATGTTTTGAGAAGCGCTAAATAAGCTTCTTATTCTATCAAAAACGAATCAAAAAGCCTCGCATTGGAAAATATTTTTCTCAATCGAGGCTTTTTTGTTTCCTTCAAAAATACAAATAACATATAAATTACAAATACTTAACTTATAAATCACGGCTTTTTCAAGCTAGCTATTGTCCGCGAAAGAAGCCTAGTCTATGATATTTTAAATGGGGATAGGCCACTGTTTCTGGCCTATGAAATAATTATGCGAGTTGGGAATGACTAAAACAGTAAAAACGCATTTTGCTACCGCTGCTTCTATAACAGCGTTGACTATTGGTCTATTCGCCACAGTGTTATCTACATCTGAGGCAAATGCACAAAACTCCTATTATTGGGGAAATACACAACTTGATAACGCAGTTAGTGTAAATTTAAATGTGTTAGATAGCCTAGGTGATCAACAGACCTTACCAGGTCTACTTAACCCGCGAGCTAGTGCAACCACTCCAGTTTTAACAAATGAACTACCACGTACAGTAAATTCAAATCCTATTACGCGTTCCACAAGTACAACCAATGGAATGCCTGTATCTGGTTTAACAACAAATGTTGCGCCGCAAGCAGCACCACGAGCGGTAAAACCAGCGGCATCGAAGGTCGCTGCCAGCCCGACACCAAAAGCAGCTGACGTCTCTACAATGCCATCTAGCGCCCTTGTGGCTGCGGCTCCAAAAACGGAAGCAGTTCCTACAAAATCAGCACCCAAGAAAGTTGAAGCCAAAGCAGAACCAAAAGTTGTAGCAACAGCGCCAGCGCCAAAACCAGCGCCTGCACCAAAGCCTGTTGCAAAGGCAGCTAAGCCTGCTCCAGCTCCTGTTCCGGCACCAGCTCCCCCGAAGGTTGAAGAACCCAAAGTTGTTGAAGCACCTAAGGTCGTTGAGGCTCCAAAAGAAGAACCCAAACAGGTTTCAATTACACCTGATGCTGCACCAGCTCCGGCACCTGTTCCAGCAGCCCCCAAGGTCGAAGAACCTGTACAACCTAAACAAACGGCTACGTTAACTAAACTAGAAGATAGTGATATTATCCAAAAGAAAGACGGCATCGTCAGTGTTGTATTTGACCCTGTTGAAACTGATTTACCGAAAGCTGCTGAGGGTGAGCTGGATAACATCGTGGCTCAAATGAAAGCAGATGAGAATTTAAAGCTGTTCCTTGAAGGATATGCCTATATTCCTGACGCATCACCAAACCAATCACGTCGCATGTCTTTATTCCGTGCAATTTCTGTTCGTAATTATCTTGTAAAACAAGAAATTCCTAGCCGACGGATTAAGGTACGCGCCTTTGGTGACAAGGCTGATGGTGGCAATACTGATCGTGTTGATATCTTTTTTGAGTAAAGCATTTATATTGCTATAGTGTTTTAAAGCCTGCGACTCCTTGAGTTTGCAGGCTTTATTCTTTCAGCTATGCATTTTTTCACTGACAGGATTCATAGAATCATCGTAATGGAATAAACATGTTTCTGCCCTATTCATGCCCCGATTGGCTTTGAAACTGGGTATATGACAAAACAGACATTTACAAATTCACAGCAATATGGCCGTCCCTTTGGTACATTGGACCTTTTCCGTGGGAGATTTACATTGAAACAGCCAACCCGTTACCTGATGATCATGATGATTTTCACCCTGACCATCATTGCCGGCGTCGTCTTAATTCACCAACCTCTCATGCAGGCATTCAACGCCAACATATTCCTAAACGGAATTATTCTGGCTGTTTTAGTAATTGGTATTGGGCATGCATTTAGAACTGTTGCCATGTTGGGCCGTGAAGTTACCTGGATTGAAGATTTCAAACGCGCATCTCAAGGGGGGGTAACACCATCAGGAAGACCACCTCGTCTGATGGCGCCTGCCGCGACCATGCTTGGTGACCGAAATGAAAGATCAGCTCAGTTGAATCTTTCCACCACAGCTATGCAAACCTTATTAGATGGTGTTGGCACGCGCCTTGATGAAACCCGTGAAACAGGCCGCTACATGGTCGGTCTTCTTGTTTTCCTTGGCCTGCTTGGCACTTTTTGGGGGTTAATGGGCACTGTTGCCAGTGTTGGCGATGTCGTAGCAAATTTAGAAATCAGTGGCGCAGGTGGTGAGATATCAGATGCACTAGCTGCCTTAAAAGAAGGCTTACAAGCGCCTTTATCCGGAATGGGCACGGCCTTTAGTTCTTCTCTATTTGGTTTAGCTGGCTCCCTAGTCCTCGGTTTCTTATCCCTTCAAGCTTCACAAGCGCAAAACCGTTTCTATAATGATTTTGAAGAATGGCTGTCTGGTCTGACACGATTGAGTGGTAGTGGTCCAATTGCAGATGGTGAACAATCTGTTTCTGCCTACACAAATGCATTACTTGAAAAAACAGCGGACAGTGTAGAATCTCTACAACGTCTAATTTCCCGCAGTGAAGAAGGTCGGTTGCAGGCTGAGCGCAATATGAATACCTTAAATGATCGCTTGGAAGATTTAGTGGATGTTATGAAATCCGGCCAAAGCAGCAGTGGTGGCATGGATGCATCTGCTGTCAGCACTTTACGCAATATTGAACATCACCTCTCTCATATGTCAAAGGATGCCCCCAAGGGACGTGAGGATGCCGTTCAGGAAATTCGTAGTGAAATCCGCTTACTTGCACGTACAATTGCGGCACTTGGCGAAACTTCTTCTAACTAAGATTTAGATACGATGTAAGGCGGATAGATCATGGCACTTGCAAGACGAAATCGCAATAATATGGATATCTGGCCAGGCTTTGTAGATGCCTTGGCAACCTTGTTGATGGTAATCATCTTCTTATTACTTATCTTTGTTATTTCACAAGTATTCCTAAATGATGCGTTGGTAGGACGTGACAAAGCCTTAGATAAATTAAATCTGCAAGTCTCGGAACTCGCAGATATGTTAAAACTTGAACGGGCCAGCAGTGCAGATTTACGCAATCAGGTATCTGATCTTTCGTCTGAGTTACGTGCCTCTCTTGCAAAGCGAGCAGATCTAGAAGCCCAACTAAAATCTTTAAGCGGTGAAAATGAAGGTCTAAAGAAAGAATTAGAAGCAAGTGAAGGTGCTTTGGCCGTTGTAAGTGCAGATCTTGAAGATGCCTATAAAACCATTGAAGCGAATAAAGAAACGATTGAGGCCCAATTAGGCCAACTCGCTTTATTGGAGAATCAGATCGAAGCGTTAAAAGCCTTAAAAGAAGAACTTGAATCTGAAGCGGCCTCTAAGTTGGCACAAGCTGATGAAGAAGTTGTTGCTGCACGTGCTGAAGCAGCCCTTCTTAACCAGCAACTAAAGGCACTAGGGGCACAAATAGAAGAACTCAACAACATCTTGGCGGCATCCGAATTAAAAGATGCGGAACAACAAGCCCAAATCGAAGCCTTAGGTAAGCGATTAAACAAGGCCCTTGCAAGCAAAGTGCAAGAGTTAAGTAAATATCGTAGCGAATTCTTTGGGCGACTACGCGAGATTTTAGGAAATCGTCGTGGCGTCCAAATTGTAAACGATCGCTTCGTTTTCCAATCTGAAGTCTTGTTTACATCCGGTTCAGCTGATCTAGGCCCTTCAGGTGAAGAACAGCTTTCACGCTTGGCAACTACTTTACTTGATATTTCCCGCGATATTCCGGAAAAACTAAATTGGGTTTTACAGGTAGAGGGTCATACCGATGCCCAACCTATCAGCACCGCGCAATTCCCATCTAACTGGGAACTATCCGCAGCACGCGCGATTTCCGTGGTGAAATTCCTACGTAGTCAGGGCCTGCCAGCGCAGCATCTGTCCGCCGTGGGATATGGGGAATTCCAACCACTTGATCCACGTGATGATGAAATCGCCTATCGTCGTAATCGCCGTATTGAATTAAAACTGACCCAACGCTAGGAAAAGCCAAATAAAAGCTTGCATCTGGTCTATTAATCCAGTAAATACGCGCGATCATTCATGAGAATGAAGTTATTTTAACCAAATACATCGCAGCCCACATTATGGCGCGATGGTTTGCAGGAGCCGAACAATGAAACAAGAAATCCACCCGGATTACCACTGGATCACTGTCGAAATGACAGATGGTACAACATACAAAACACGTTCCACATGGGGCAAAGAAGGCGACACAATGCGCCTAGAGATCGACCCAAAAGCTCACCCAGCGTGGACAGGCGGTCAGCAACGTATTCTTGAAGGTGGTCAAATGGCTCGCTTCAACAAACGTTTCTCTGGTTTCGGCCTATAAGAAACAGACTCCTTACATTTGTAAGTCAGAGTTTAAGAAAACCCGGATCATTTGGTCCGGGTTTTTCTTTTGTCAAAAATTTGAAAAATAAATCTTGAAAGCAAAAAATACACGCCCATATCAATAGGGTAACAAATGAAAAGGATGCCTAATGCTGGGTCCTTGAAGGTTACAAGTAAATCGTTTCGTCGACCATAATACCCATTAGGATCAAAAGGATCGGGTGGTGGCGTGACATTGACATTAATCGCTCATTGATAAGAGGATTTATATTATGCGAGATTTAGACTTTTCCCCATTATTCCGTAACGCAATCGGCTTTGACCGTATGGCACGTCTGATGGATAACATTGCCTCAGAAGGCGCAGGGAACAGTTACCCCCCTTACAATATCGAACAATTAGATGAAAATGGATATCAGATTTCCATGGCGGTCGCAGGCTTTTCCGATAACGAACTCGATATCGAAGTTCTGGAAAACCAACTCAAAGTAACAGGCAAAAAAGATCTGGATCAAGACTCTGAAGATCAGCGAAACTTCCTACATCGCGGCATTGCCCAACGCGCCTTTGAACGTCGTTTCTCACTAGCAGACTATATCAAAGTGACCGGTGCGAAACTGGAACATGGCCTTCTACATATCAAACTGGTTCGTGATATCCCCGAAGCTAAAAAGCCTAAAGCTGTTCAGATTGAAACATCTGCACCGAAATCTTTAGAAGCTTAAGTAACCCTATATCAGACGCTATAGGTGAGTCCCCTCCCTCTTCCCCTATACTTGCCTATAGCAAAAGGAATACGCGTGGTCATTTGATCACGCGTTTTCTTTTGAAACCTGTATTCACAACTGCTTACCATACGCATGCGTATGTTTTTTGTGTATTGGCTATTGCATGGAAACTTTTTTCCCCTATAGTACTGTCCAGAAACGCGGATTTCCGGCATTTATCAACTGGCCTATCGGTTTGCATAACACTGGCCCTTGAGAGTTGGAAGGCGCAGATATAAACCGAATAACGGTAAAATTCTGCAAACTTGCAGGTTAACAATAATAGTTGGTAGGAGTGCTTTCATGGCTGAAGAATTATTCCACTGGATCAATGGCGAACGCGTAAAAGGCAAAAGCGGTCGTTTTGGCGATGTGTTTAACCCGGCAACAGGCGAAGTAATTGGTCAATGCCCGTATGCGTCCAAAGAAGAAGTTGACGCTGCAGTTGCAAATGCAAAAGAAGCTTTCGAGATATGGTCTGAAACGCCAAGCGTGAAACGCGCACAAGTGATGTTCAAGTTCCGTGAAATCATGCTACGCGAATGGGATAACCTTGCCGAAGCAATGGGTAAAGAACATGGTAAGACCCTACCAGATGCTAAAGGTGAATTGGCACGTGGCCTAGAAGTTGTTGAATTCGCAACAGGTATTCCACATCTTCTAAAAGGTGAAAACAGCCAAAATGTAGGCGGCGGTATCGATATCACTTCTATCCGTATGCCGGTTGGTGTTGTTGGCGGTATTACCCCATTTAACTTCCCGGTTATGATTCCATTATGGATGGGTGTTATGGCTGTTGCATGTGGTAACACATATGTAAACAAACCATCTGAACGCGATCCATCTTCCTCCCTTATGCTTGCTGAAATGTGGAAAGAAGCTGGTCTTCCAGATGGCGTATGGAATGTGATTAACGGTGATAAAGTTGTTGTAGATAGCTTGTTACATCATCCAGATGTTGAAGCAATTTCCTTCGTAGGATCCACAGGTGTTGGTGAATATGTTTATCAAGAAGGTTGCAAACATAACAAACGTGTTCAATCTTTCTGTGGGGCGAAAAACCATATGGTGATTATGCCGGATGCAGATATGGACAACGCAGCTGATGCGCTTGTTTCTGCTGGTTTCGGTTCTGCTGGTGAACGTTGCATGGCGATTTCCGTTGCTGTTCCAGTTGGCAAAGGTACACAAGAGGCGTTGATCGAACGTTTGGTACCACGCATTGAAAAACTAAGCATTGGCGCATATGACGATCCAAATGCAGATGTTAACCCAGTGATTACAATGCAGGCTAAAGAGCGTATCGAAGGCTTGATCACATCTGGTGTTGAAGAAGGTGCTGACCTGCTTGTCGATGGTCGCGGTGCACGTTTACAAGGCTACGAAAACGGCTATTTCGTTGGTGCATCCTTGTTCAACAATGTTACAGAAAACATGAACATCTACAAGACAGAGATCTTTGGCCCTGTATTATCTGTGACAACACCACAAACATATGAAGATGCGGTTCGCATGGTGAATGAGCATGAATATGGTAACGGTGTAGCAATCTTTACACGTGATGGTGAATCTGCGCGTCACTTCCAACGTAATGTTGATGTTGGTATGGTTGGTGTAAACGTGCCAATCCCTGTGCCGTTGAGCTTCCACACATTCGGTGGTTCCAAACGTTCTAAATTCGGTGATACACAGATGTATGGTCCAGAATCCATCAACTTCTTCACCAAATTGCGTACAGTGAGCTCCCGTTGGCCAACAGGTGGCATCAAAGACGGTGTTCAACTGGCATTCCCATCTAACTAAGTTAGATATGGAAGCAGAAAAGATTAAGGGCAGCGAATTCGCTGCCCTTTTTATTTTCTTAAGCTTTCAAGCTAAACTTATATAAGTATCCATCTATAAGTATGTTTCTACTTTAAACCCTTCATGCGATCAGGGTAGTCCGTAAAAATACCTTCGACTCCCCAACCAATCAGTTCAGCAGCACGTTCTTTATCATTCACCGTATAACAACGTACTGGTGATCCAGAATCGATAAATGCCTTACATTGTGTTTCCGTCAACTTATCCGCATCTACATGGATGGCATCTGCCTTTAAACTCTCAACTTCATCTTGCCAATTCGAGGGAATATCTTCCCACAGAATCGCATGTTCTACACGCGGCAACACCTCATGAGAAGCTGCAAGGGCATCACGATCAAAACTAGAGATAATTGGTGATGGTAATTGGCTAGGCCAATTATCACGCACATATTCAGCTATCTTTTTACCCGTTTCTTCCTCAAAACCCTTATCAGGTTTCAATTCAAGGTTAACTCCCATTCCAAGAGCAGTTAACAGGCTCAAAAATTCGGATACTGTCGGAACAGTCTCGCCAATGAATTCATCACTGAACCAACGCCCGACATCTAATGCCTTAATCATATATAAGGGGGTCTCAGCACAGGTACGCTCCGCATTTGCGGTACGGCTAAAGTCATCATCATGAAAAAGAACGATGACACCGTCTGAGCTCAGCTTCAGGTCAACTTCAACCCATTTGCAACCTAGCGCGGCTGCCTTTGCAATTGCAGATAAAGTATTTTCAGGCGCATGACCAGATGCACCACGATGACCAAAAATTTTCGAAGAAAGACTCATAATTCAAATTCCCCTTAACCCATCAATCCAGGAACACGGAATGCCAAGCTACCGATATATACAAAATAGGCAACTAACAAGAACCCTGCATCCCAGCGGCAGATTTTATAATCTTTGAGCAACAAAGGCCCCAATGCCAAACATGCTGCCATCATGACCCAAACATCAATATGCGCAATATCGTCCGCAATTTCTAAAGGTGTAATCATTGCCGTAATACACAAAATGGATAAAACGTTGAATAGACATGAACCTACCACATTACCAATGGCTACATCTGTATGACGGCGCATTGCAGCAACTGCCGTTGCTGCCAGTTCAGGTAACGAGGTTCCCAATGCCACAATTGTTAAACCGATAACGGATTCAGGAATTCCAAAGGATGTCGCAATATTCACCGCCCCAATCACCAGAATATTTGCGCCCCCAACAAGCCCGATAAGACCGAGAATAATGAAAGCTGCAATAATGAGCCAATTTTCTGGTACATTCTGCATTTCTTCGGTTTCTTTTTCATGAAGCTCGGCAGCGTCATCCTGTTTTTTGTCTTGGTAATAAGACCATACAAGGAAGCTCACAAGTGCGCATAACATCATCACACCTTGCCAAAATACAATCCAACCTGTCATAGCCAGACCTGTTAATAAGGCCATAGCCAAAACCATCGCTGTGCCATCACGACGTAACGCTTTAGGATCGCAAACAAGCGGATAGATCAATCCACCCACGCCTAGGATTAGCAAAATATTAGAGATATTACTTCCAACGACATTGGCGATCGCCAAATCCGGTTGTCCGTGAAGAGCAGCTTTTACAGTCACAAGCAATTCAGGTGCCGAGGTACCAAATCCAATAACGGTCAAACCAATAATTGCAGGGCTAACACCAAGTTTCTTTGCCAAGGCAATTGCACCGCGTAAGCTGATTTCACCACCAACAAACAACAATACCAAACCTGCAATAATATAAATAAAATCCATAGATCCAGATACCACTAATATAACGTGTCGATATAATTTTTTAGTATGTCTTCAATAAACAGACAGACAAGTCTATACAACCCATCTTTTGTAGAAAGGTGTTAAACTTTCCTGATGATTTTGGGAAAACTGCCTTCATGAGCTGAATATGAGGTGTTCAGTTTAATTTACAAGCCCTTCACAACATGTTGAATGTTTTTCTATACCGAACTTTTGTCAGTATTGGCTGAAATCTGCTATGAAAAAACTGGAAAATTCCCTCAACACCAAGTATATGTCGCCCAAAGATTATAAATGGGTATAATGATTTGTTACTTTGAGACCTTGTCGACAAATAAATTCGACCCGAAGACAATAACGTGAAGACAGGCAAAGAAATGGCATTTCCTGCCCTTTATAAAGAAATTCCTTATCAGGATCCCGCATTGATCTTTCCTGTTCTGGAACAGGAAAAGCATCCATTATTCTTAGATAGTGCAATGGCAGACCCACGTTTGGGTGCAGTTTCTTATATCGCTATCGATCCATTTATCGTTTTTGAGGCAAAAGAAGGTAAATGTCAGCAAAATGGTGATACAATTTCTATTGACCCCATTACCTATTTAACTGACCTCTTAGACGCATATAAGTTAGAACGCCTCGAAGATGAAGATGTTCCCCTTTTCCAAGGAGGCGCCGCGGGTTTATTTAGCTATGATCTGGGGTGGTATCTTGAAAAACTACCTACTCATCAAGGTGATGATGCAAAGATACCAGAATTAGCAATTGGTCTATATGATCTAGTAATCGCATTTGATCATAATCAGCAACGTAGTTGGATTATTTCCACCGGTCAAAATTCTGATAGTGTAGAACCAGATGTGAATCTTGCTGAAAAACGATTATCTTATATACAAGGCCTGTTATCTCAGGCAACAGATTATAGTTGGCCTGACCAAATCATCCCCCCTTTAACTTGGCGAACAGATCTTAGCCGTCAGGATTATGAAGACCAAGTTCAAAAAGTTGTCGACTACATATATGCAGGCGATATTTTTCAGGCCAATCTATCACAGCAATTTCGGGCGCACTTACCTGAAGGCTTCAATCCGCTCGCTTTCTATAAAACTTTGCGCAAAGTAAATGCTGCGACATTTGCAGGTTACTTTAAAACCGATGACATGGTCATTGCCTCCTCATCACCGGAACGTTTCATCAAAGTTCAGGACGGACAAGCAGAGACACGCCCCATAAAAGGCACTCGTCCACGTTTTGATGATCCTGAGCAAGACCGTGCATCTGCAGCAGATTTACTAGCGGCAGAAAAAGACCGATCTGAAAATGTAATGATCGTTGATTTATTGCGTAATGATTTGTCAAAGAACTGCGCGCCACACACTGTTACTGTTCCAGAACTATGTGCACTTGAAAGTTATGCATCTGTTCATCATCTGGTTTCGAGTGTAACGGGTCGTTTAAAATCAAACCGCAGTAGTTTTGATTTACTTTCCGAAGCTTTTCCTGGCGGGTCAATCACCGGTGCTCCAAAATTACGTTCTATGGAAATTATTGCCGAACTAGAACCATGGCGCCGCGGTGCCTATTGTGGCTCTCTAGGTTTTATCAGTTTTGCGGGTGATATGGATACATCCATCTTGATCCGCACAGTTACCATAAAAGATGGAACTGCTCGCTTTAATGTAGGTGGCGGCATCGTGGCGGATTCTACTCCGGCAAGCGAATATGAAGAGACACTTGTAAAAGCACGCGGTATTTTTGACACTTTTGATGCGATGAGTTCTGGGCAGTCTGTTATCTTATCTGGCCGTAATGAAGAAAAAACTTCAAAGGTGGCATCATGATCCTCGTCATCGATAATTACGATTCTTTCGTCTATAACCTTGCCCGTTATTTTGAAGAGTTAGGGCGTGAGGTAAAAGTTGTACGTAATGATGTTCTGAGTTTAGAGGAAATCAAAGTCCTTGCGCCCGACGCCATTGTGATATCCCCAGGCCCGTGCACGCCAAATGAAGCCGGTTTATCCTTAGATATCATTAAAACATTTGCGCCAACCATACCAATTCTAGGTGTTTGTCTTGGGCATCAAGCTATTGGCCAGGTATTTGGTGGTGACACCGTGCGAGCGTCACAACCAATGCATGGTAAAACAAGCGATATTGAACATGATGGGAGCGGCTTATTTACTCACCTCCCTTCACCTTTGACTGTAACACGCTATCATTCTTTAGTTATCGATCCTGAGTTAACTCAGAATTCTCCATTGCGTGTTCAATCACAAACAGCTAACGGCGATATCATGGCTGTTTTTCATGAAGAATACCCTGTTTATGGTGTTCAGTTCCATCCAGAAGCGGCATTAACCCAAGGCGGTCACAAACTAATCGAGAACTTCCTTCAAATCACTGACCACTTTTGGCAGAAAGAAGCAGCATGATCTTTTGGGTTAATGGCGAATTAAGAGAAGACACCTCTGCGATTGCCATTAATGATCGCGGTTTCCTTCTTGGCGATGGGATTTTTGAAACTTTTTATGTAGAAAATGGTCTCGCTTGCGAAGTGACAGAACATCTAGACCGTCTCTATCAAGGTCTTAATATTCTTGATATTGCATGTTCTTATTCAAAACAGGAACTCGCCGAAGCTATCCAATCTTGCCTCAAAAGAAACAAGCTGGAAATTGGCTCTCTTCGCCTAACTGTTTCACGTGGTATAGGACCACGCGGATTACTTCCCCCTACAAATTGTCAAAATACTGTACTTATTACTTGCGTTGCAGGTAGCATTAAACGCAATGAATTCCCCCCTATAAGCCTAACAATTTCAAGAATTAGACGAAATGAAACATCGCCAACCAGCCGTTTTAAAACTATTGGTGGCTATCTTGATAATGTCTTAGCACTTAAAGAAGCAAAAGACGCCGGTTTCGATGATGCGATCTTGCTGAACACAAAAGGCCATATAGCATGTACAAGTAGTGCAAATATTTTTCTTAATATTGAGGATATTTGGTATACCCCTCAAAAAGAAGATGGCATTCTATCTGGCATTTATCGTGGCATAGCCATCAAGAAACTCAAGGTTGACAAACAAATTATTCTAGAACGTAGTCTTTCTTTATCCGATCTGGAGAAAGCCGGCAAAGTCTTGATTTCCAACTCACTTATCGGCTTGAGAAAAGTTTATTCCGTCAATATCACCAAAAACTAATTTTACTATGCAATTGTACAATTAGTATTATTATTACAATTTTAAATAATTTTTTGACATTTACTTAGAATTGATCTAACGTTTAGTTATTAATCTACCAGTGTCTACCCCATGGGCCCATAACCCACCCTTACCCAACACTCGGGCCCTGACACTCAATAAAAAAGACCCCTGTTCGCCTGAGCCGTCTATACTTAGACGGCTCATTTGTCTTTACATTACAAAAAACAACCTAAAGTTTAATGTTTAGCATGTATAACTAGAACTTATTTGCGCGGAACAGAAAAACAGGAAAAAACAAGTAAAAAAAGTTTCATTTTTGTTAATTTTTTGCTTTGCCAAATTCACATATAGGGGTAACTTTCTTTCAGCGCAGGTAAGCGAGTTGAACAGGGGACACGGTTCAGAGTCGGAAATAATCCAGACCAACTGTGTATCAACAAGCAAAAATGCGAGAGAGGTCGTCCAAATTGAGACGGCCTCTTTTCATATCTACGTCATTTTGCAACTATATTTTATATGCATTGCATAAACGAAAATCATACCAATCAATATGGGGAGGCAGTTATGCCATTTAATTCTTTTGCGTCCGATATTTCCTTAATCTTACATGGCGAAGCGAATGATAACCCAACCATCCTATTTTTACATGGGGCAGGTATGGATCATACTGTTTGGTCAGAGCAAATTACTCCACTTATAAATGCCGGTTTTCATGTTGCAGAATTAGACCTTCCTCAACATGGTAGCAGCAAAGGGGAAGCAGCAAGCAGTATTACAGACATGGCTGAGGACGTGATATCAATTATCAATGCCTCTGGATTAGAAGATATTTTAATCACAGGCCATTCTATGGGCGCCTTGATCTCTTTGGCCGTCGCAGCCTCAGGTAATAAAAATGTCTCCTCGGCATGTTTCTGTGGGGTGTCAAGCCGTATGCCTGTTCATCCAGACTTATTAGGACTAGCTGAAGCAAATGATATTGCGGCTGCAAAAATGATAGCTAAATGGAGTTATGGTAGCGCCCTATCCGATGAAGCTAAAGAAGCTCGAATTGATACAACTATCACTTTGGTTGATGGTTGTGCTGATGGTGTACTTGGTAAAGATATGAATGCTTGTAATAATTTTTCCGAAGCACAAGAGTTAACCGAAAAAATCGACATCCCGGTTCTTTTACTTCTTGGGGAAGAAGATAAGATGACCCCAGTTAAAGGTGGCGAAAAGCTGGAAGCAATGCTTTCCAAGAGCCATAAGGTAATCTTACCTAAAGCTGGACATATGATGATGCAAGAAGATGCAGAAGGTTTTAACAAAGCCCTTATGGATTTTGCAGGCATAGAGTAATCAAGGCAGCTCTTTTATGGCAGAAAATAGAAAGCTCACACGTCAAGATTTCAGACATTTTTTATCTATCCCCACACGATGGATGGATAATGATGTTTATGGACATGTGAACAATGTGACCTATTACAGCTATTTCGACACTGTGGTGAATGAGCATCTTATAACACATGCCAAACTTGATCCAAAAACCAGTAGAGAGATCGGTCTGGTGGTTGAAACCAAATGCAAGTTTATGGAAGAGCTTTCCTTCCCCGAGATCATAGACGCAGGTTTACGCGTTTCCAAACTAGGCAATAGCAGTATCATTTATGAAATAGGCCTTTTTAAAAAAGAAAAAAGTACCCCATCAGCATTTGGTCATTTTGTACATGTATATGTTGATAGAGAAGAAAAGCGGCCAGTTACAATTCCTCAACGGGTAAGAAATGCTGTCGAACCTTTGCTTATTTAGGCACTGATACCTCCGTTTATTTAATCTAATTCATTAGACAAATATCTAACAATAAGTATGATAGCGGCTCATTATCGAAAAAATCGATAAATCCAATTTTCACTAGGATTTACGTTCCGCAATGCCTTTACCAACGATCCGCCAGCTTCAATATCTACAAGCCGTCTCTGAAACACTTAATTTTAGTCTCGCCGCAGATCAATGTTTTGTGACGCAATCCACACTTTCTTCCGGGATAAAAGAATTAGAAAATATGATTGGTGCTCAAGTTGTAGAACGCACCAAGCGAAAAGTCATGCTTACGGATCTGGGTCAAGAAGTTCTGCATAAAGGTAACCAAATCATAGAGTTGGCACAGGAAATTGAATATATTGCCAAGGAAAAAGATACACCATTAAGCGGACCTGTGCGCCTTGGAGTTATTCCAACTATTGCCCCATTTTTACTCCCCCGGCTACTACCAGACTTACAAAATGAATATCCCCAAGCAAAATTTTCAATTCAAGAAGATCTTAGCGCCAATCTGATACAAAAACTACAAACGGGAAGACTAGATATACTACTTCTAGCTTTGCCGTATGAATCAGCAAGTACAAAATCATTTGTTTTATGTGATGATAGTTTTCTTTTAGCAGAACAGATATCTGACAAAAATGTCGATACACCTTTATCAGTAAGTGACATTATGAGAGACGACCGCCCACTTCTTCTACTTGAAGATGGTCACTGTTTAAGAGATCACGCATTATCGGCATGCCGTCTAGATGTTGCTTCTGACGAATTTAGGGCATCTTCCTTACATACTTTGGTTGCCTTAGTTGCCCAAGGGTCAGGTATTACTCTATTGCCAGAAATCGCCTTAAACAAAAACTCTTCTGGTAATTTATCCAAATTCGCGGACTTACATTTGCGTAAATTCAAAGATCCACAACCCATTAGACATATTGGTCTTTGTTGGCGACAAAGCAGTAGCCGGGATTCTGACTTCACCCTACTTGCAAACTATATGAAAGAATGGCTGAAAAAGCATCGGACTTAATTTTAGGCCGTGATATGCCTATAGGTAATAGGTTTATAATCACCTAGTGCCTCTATCCGCTTAATCCAATCTTGTATAGCTGGATATCGATCCAATTCAAAACCACCTTCTTCGGCCACATGTGTATAGGCAAATAACGCTATATCTGCGATGCTGATGCTATTTCCAACAAGCCATCCAGAAGGGCTATATTTAACGCCCATTTCAAGGATGTCCAATGCTTCATAGCCCGCCTTTTGTTTTTCTGGGACACGTTTCTTCTGCTCATCGGTCATATTAATATAATGATGCCAAAACCTTAGCACCGCGATATTTGGCTCATGAGAATATTGCTCGAAGAAAAGCCAGCTCATAACTTGTGCCTGGGCAAACTCATCTTCAGGCATTAACGCTGTATCACGCGCTAGATAAGTCAGGATGGCATTGGATTCAAAAAGAATGCGACCATCTTCAATCTGTATGGCAGGGATTTTCCCCACTGGATTGATCTGCAAAAAATCTGCCGATCGCGTTTCACCTTTTAAAATATTTTTCTCAATTAACTTATAATCTAGCCCAAGCAGATGCATGGTTAATCTTACTTTATACCCGTTACCGGATTCTAAGAAATCATATAAAGTAATCATTAAAGACCTCATTCCTATAAATGAAAGAAACAAAACTTATCTCAGTTCTTTCATATGCGATAGAGTGGTTCTAAAGCGACGCACGTAAATCCCAAAGTTCAGGAAAGAAACAATATTGAAGCGCTTTTTCGAGATAGTTAATTCCGGCCGTCCCACCTGTCCCTCTGCGATGTCCAATAATTCGAGAAACTGTTTTTAAATGTCGGAAACGCCATTGTTGGAAACTATCTTCCAGATCAACCAGCTTCTCTGCTAATTCATATAAATCCCAGAATTCTTCCGTATTATGATAAATCTTACTCCATGCGGCCTCAACAGAAGCATGAGCTTTATGACGCTCCTGCCAGTCTCGATTAACAATTGCGGGATCAATATCAAAACCACGACGTTCTAGTAGCAGTATAGCTTGGTCATACAGACTTGGATCAGACAAAGCCTTCTCTAGCTTAACACGCAAATCTTCCCGATGAGCATGAGGTTTTAATAAAGCACGGTTTTTATTGCCCAAACGATATTCTATCTCTCGATATTGATAAGATTGAAAACCAGATGATTGCCCCAAACTATCCCGAAAACTTAAATAATCAGCAGGTGTCATAGTTGCCAAAACACTCCAGCTTTGAATCATTTGAGTTTGAATTTTGGAAACACGTGACAACATCTTAAAAGCCGGAGAAAGATTATCTTCTGAAATAAGTTTCTGTGCAGCCGCAATTTCATGAATAATCAATTTCATCCATAATTCTGTTGCTTGATGAATGATAATGAAAAGTGGCTCATCATGTTCCGAGCTTTGTGGATATTGCGCTGATAAAATCTTATCTAATCCCAAGTAATCACCATAAGACATTTCACCATCAAAATTTTCATGCGCGCCTTCTGGCATGACCTGCACGTCATTAAAGTCCTGACTCATTGTTTAACCCCACCTATCTCTTCTCTCATTCTTTTACTATTACACATATTGGAAAATATAATCAGGATAAAGTGCGCTGATACAT
>NZ_SMMC01000174.1 GCF_009711445.1 Curvivirga aplysinae
ATTTGATAAAAGCTGCGATATAGGTGAGATGATCAATGCATTGGAACAGGATGGAGCTGTAATAATTTCTAGTCTTGTTGGCCATGATATAGTTGATCGGGTGAAGTCTGAACTGCAGCCTCATTTTGAAGAGCAGGGGCATAAATTCGAAAACGATTTTAACGGATATAAAACTTTGCGTCTGGGGGGGATACTTGGGTTGTCGCGTACATCTGCCGATCTTATCGCGCATGAGTATGTTATGAAAATTGCGGATGCTATTTTAAAACCGAATTGTGCGAGTTATAGGTTAGGCAGTAGTTCGGCAATTGAAATAATGCCAGGTGAAAAGGCGCAAATACTCCATAGAGACGAGAGTTTTTATCCAATAGATATTTTGGATATGGAGTTACAGATAGGTGCAATGTGGGCATTAGATGATTTTACCAAAGGAAAATGGTGCAACACAGATTATTTCAAAAGACCAAAATTATACCGAAGACATGGACCTGTCGGATGCTATTATTGAGCAGGCAGTTATGCCAAAAGGATCTGTAGTTGTATATTTGGGGTCAACTATTCATGGTGGCGGCGCAAATAAATCGACATCCTCCCGTTCTGGCTTGATCAATACATATAGTTTGGGATGGTTGCGTCAGGAGGAAAACCAATATTTAACGATTCCTCGTGAAATAGCTGATAGCTATCCAGAGCATATTCGTCGTCTGATAGGGTATCAGGTTCATGGAGATCATTTAGGCGTCTATCCAGGAGACCCTGATGGTAAATGGTTTGATGCTTGATATGTTGCAGTCTAGAATAATCAGCATGCTGACATTGGTATAAGCTAATATTCTGATCTGGAAATTTTGAGACGGTTTTTTTTAATCGCGCCGCGTTGTTTTTTCTGATCCGTGCGTTTTGCTTTAGCGGATTTACTTGGCTTTGTTGGGCGACGTTTTTTCGGCTGGATGGTTGCCTTTCGGATTAAGTCAAAAAGTCTTTCACGTGCTTCCTCGCGATTGCGTTGCAAGGAACGATGGCTGGTAACTGTTATAATAATCTCACCATCTTGGGTGATCAGATGACTGGCAATTGTCTTTAAGCGATCATAAACGGTTGAAGACAGGGTCGGGCAAGCTTTCGCATTAAAGCGCAATTGTACAGCCGAAGAAGTTTTATTTACATGTTGCCCGCCGGGGCCGGGGGCACGAATAAATTTTTCTTCCAATTCATCATCTTTAATAATGATCGTGTTTGTAACCTTCAAACCAGACACAAGTTTTCCTATCTATTTGCGCTTAATTCCTTCTTACAGCTTCTAAAACTTCCCCTGCAAGATAGGCGTGGTCGAAATATAATCAGACATAAAGTCCCGTAAAGCTTTTGCTTTGGCGTTTAGTAATTTTCCTGTGGGCCAGATTGCAAATATTTCTCTTTCAGGGCCTTGCCAGTCTGTGAGAACTCTTTGCAATTTTCCTTCATTTAATTCTTTGTAGACTTCGGTTATGGGTAACAAGGCGATGCCATGACCGTCCTGAACCATTTGCGAGGCCAGATATATATCATTCAGGATTAAATGCGCATTGGGATAGTAATCTTCCTGACGATTAAGTTGAGTATTGGTTAAGACCCATTTGGAAAAGATATCGGTTACGATGATTTGATGGTTGGCAAGCTCAGATAAGCTATCGGGGGAGGCGTATCTATCCAGATATCCAGGTGACGCAACCAGAATTGTTGCGATATTTCCTAATTTCTTTTGGTATAGGGCGGAATCATTCTGGGGGCCGATGCGAAGTGCGATATCCACTTGGGACAAAACGATATCTTCCAAGCCGTTACTGATTTGTAGATTGAGATGGACTTCCGGATATTGTTTTATGAAATCTGACCACATTGGCTGTAAAATACCGATGGAGATATTCGTCGGTGCCAAGACTTTTAAGGGGCCGCTCACTTGATGCATTTCTGAATTCAAATGACGTGCGGTTTCTTCGATCTGTTTTACCAAACCGGAAAAAGCATCGTAATAACTGCTGCCTTCTGCCGTTAAAGCAAAGTTACGCGCGGATCTGTGAATAAGCTGGCATTGCAAGGTTTCTTCAAGCTTTTTTAATCGTCGGGTTACGGTGGCAGGTGGTAAGTTCAAGCTTTTTCCCGCGGCGGCGAGACTTCGTTGTTCAACAATGTGAATAAAGAGAGCGATGTCGTTTAACATGATTTCATTTTTGGAATTAATATCTTCATAATTGTCTATATATTTTAAATATAAAACAACATATTTCTATCCATATCAACTAAACAGCAGCAATTTAAGGATTTGATATGAGTAATTTATGGGTAAGTGCAGGTATTGAAGTTACGGATGTAACACGTGTTTCTGAAGCCAAAGAAGCGTTGGCAAACTTAGTGGCAGAAACAGTCAAAGAACCAGGATGCATCAAGTTTGAAATACATCAACATCTTTCAGAACCCCAAAAATTCACCTTGTGGGAAATATGGGAAACAGCGGATTCTCTGACAAAACATTTTGAGCAAGTGCATACGATTGAATATCTAAGTCATAACTACACTGAAGTGAATTATATTGAAAAAATGTCGGGCTCGATTGGTCAGTGAGGCCTCATGTATTTCAGAATAATTTTTTCCCTTCTGATGTCTTTGGTTTTGTCATTTTTTATGACCTTGTGGGTAACATGGTTAAATCTGGGTTATAGCGACATGTTCTTTGATCAATGGTTTCAAGCTTTTCAATATGCTTGGCCTGCTGCAGCCGTCATTTCGTTCCTATGTGGTCCACATATCCTAAGCCTAACAAAAAGAATTTATACAAAATTTCAATGATGCTTATGGAATAATAAAATGAATATTCATCGTCAAAATATCTCAAAATTAACAGAGCCACTCGGGCCATATACCCATGTCGTACAACATGGAGACGTTTTATACACATCCGGCTTTACAGCCTTTGGAAGTGATGCTCAGCATGATGCAATTGATCAACAAGCGATTGCGATATTTGATCAATTGAAAATCGTTGCGTCCGAAATGGGTAGTTCACTGGATAAGCTAATAAAAGTGAAGATTTTTGTAACAGAGTTTGAGGAGATGGAAACATTGAGAGATACTTTATTCTCAATTTATGGCGCACATATACCGGCAAGTTCGCTCATAAAAATCGATCAACTTTTTGCACCAGAACTTAAAATTGAAATCGAAGCAATTTTTGCGCGATAGCAAAAGATGCATCAGTGCTCAGTCCAATAGGTATTTCAACTCTTTTGGGCTGAGTTATTAATCACACATATTGCCCGGCACAATAACCGGATGACCAGGCCCATTGAAAATTAAAACCGCCAAGATGTCCGGTTACATCCATAACTTCGCCAATAAAGTATAAGCCTTCAGTTTTATTGCTTTCAAAGGTTTTGGATGAAATTTCTTTGGTGTCGACCCCGCCTAGAGTTACTTCGGCTGTGCGATAGCCTTCGGTGCCGGAAGGTTTAACTTGCCAGTTGTTGATCATCGCTGCCGCTTGATTGACAGTTTTTTTGCCGAGTTCCGCCATGGTGCGGTCTGCGCCGACATCTGATGTAATCTTCTCTGCAATGCGTTTGGGAATGAAATTCGCTAAAACAGTCGATAATTTTTGCTTTGGATGTTTGTCTCGCGCGGTGGCTAATTCTTCTTGAATATTATGGTCCGGCGCCATGTTGATGGCGATGGGATCACCTTCTTTCCAATAAGAAGAAATTTGTAAAATTGACGGTCCACTAATCCCGCGATGCGTAAACAACATTCCTTCACGAAATGTGGTTTTGCCATATTTAACAATAGCGTCGACAGATAGCCCTGATAGGGACTTCATATGATCAAGAAGTTGATCGGTGAAAGTTAGGGGAACAAGACCTGCGCGTGTTTCAAGAATGGTATGTCCAAATTGTGCGGCAACTTCATAGCCAAATCCCGTTGCCCCGATCTTCGGAATGGACTTGCCACCACAGGCAACCACCAAAGATTCACATTCCATTGGTCCCATTGTGCTTTCAAGGGCAAAACCATTATTTGTCTTCGTGATCTGGTTGATACTTGTTTCCGTGCGAAGGGTAACCCCAACATCCTTACATTCTTTCAGTAGCATATTGATGATGTCTTTTGCTGAATCATCGCAAAAAAGCTGACCTAATGTTTTTTCATGAAATTTAATGCCATGGCGTTTTACTAAATCAATGAAATCATGTTGGGTATAGCGTTTTAAGGCAGAGACACAAAAACGTGGATTGTTGGATAGAAAGTCATTTGGGCTGGCATGGATATTTGTAAAGTTACAACGACCACCGCCTGAAATGCGGATTTTTTCTGCCATTTTTTTGGAATGATCCACAACCAGAACCTTACGTCCGCGCTGTCCCGCATGGATCGCACAAAAGAGGCCCGCAGCCCCACCACCAATAATGATTACATCGAATATTTGCATAATGATCTGGATATAAAGCCTTTAGATTGGATAGCCAATAGTTATTCACCATTATGTTGGAAGCGGCTTGTATAATTTGTTGGAATTTGTCATAGTCTGGATATGTCACAAGTTATGCAAATTACCATTCCAGTTATTTGTTGCTGCCCTGCTGAGATTAGCATTATGGGCGGCTGTTGTTGTTGATCGCTTTTTATAGATAAACAACCCAGCCGATCGGCTCTTCAATCATTGAAACCGACCAATTTTTTGGCGACTAACTCTCCAAATATTTTAAAAAAATTGATCTTTTGGACGCGCCGTTTATAAACGGGGCATCATTTTCAGGAACGAGAAATCCAATGCCGTTAAAAATTTATGATACAGCTCAACGTAAAGAGACTGAATTTCAACCACATGATCCGCAAAATATCCGCATGTATGTGTGTGGACCAACCGTATATGATTATATCCATATTGGGAATGCGCGTCCGTTGGTGATTTTTGATGTGTTGTATCGTTTGCTGCGCCTGAACTATGGTAAGAACCATGTGAAATATGTACGCAACATCACCGATGTGGACGATAAGATTAATAATCGTGCGCGTGAAAACTGGGATGGTAAATCGGACTTGCGTGATGACATTCGGGCTTTAACAGAAGTCACAAATAGCCAATACCAAGAAGATGCTCAAGCCCTTGGATGTTTACAACCAGATGTGCAACCACGTGCAACAGAGCATATTGCTGAGATGTTAAACATCATTGGTAAATTGATCGATAATGGTCATGCCTATGCTAACGATGGTCACGTGCTGTTTGATACAAAGTCATGGCCTGATTATGGTGATTTTTCAAATAAAGATCAGGAAGAGTTGGAAGTTGGTGCCCGTGTTGAGGTCGCGCCGTATAAAAAGAACCCAACAGATTTCGTGTTATGGAAACCAAGTGATAATGAAACACCGGGTTGGGAAAGCCCTTGGGGATATGGTCGTCCCGGTTGGCATATTGAATGTTCAGCCATGTCAGAAAAACATTTAGGTGAAAATTTTGATATCCATGGCGGTGGTCAAGATTTGATCTTTCCACATCATCAAAATGAAGTGGCGCAAAGCTGTTGTGCCAATAAAGGCTCTTCTTACGCAAAATATTGGATGCATAATGGCTATCTGATGTCTGAAGGCGAAAAGATGTCAAAGTCTTTAGGGAACTTCTACACCGTGAATGAATTGCGTCAGGAATTTCCGGGCGAAGCTTTACGCCTTGTGCTGCTGAAAAGTCAGTATCGACAACCTTTGGATTTCTCGAAAGAAAAACTACGCCAAGCTAAAACAGAATTAGATAAGTTCTATCGTTTGATTGGTGAAAATTCAGATGTTGCTGCAAGTCAGGTTGACAACGAAGTTCAAGCTGCTCTTGAAGATGATTTAAATACGCCATTGGCGATTTCCCGCCTTCATGCACTTTTTGATGCAGGTGATGTTGCTGGTTTGAAAGCCTCTGCAGAAATTCTTGGGTTATTCCAGCAAGATGCGGATATTTGGTTTAAAGGTGAAGGTAATGAAGATGAGGCAGCTGAAATTGAGGCTTTGATCCAAAAGCGTAAAGATGCCAAAGCCAACAAAGATTTTGCCAAGGCAGATGCAGTGCGTGATGAATTAACAGCACGCGGGATTGTTCTTGAAGACAAGCCGGGTGGTGTTACTGAATGGCGTAAGGCATAGGGGGCGATTATGGCTGAACGTGTATATTTATTTGATACCACTTTGCGCGATGGGGCGCAGACATCTGGTGTGGATTTTTCCGTTGCTGATAAAACCGTGATTGCACTAGCCTTAGATGATCTAGGCGTAGATTATATTGAAGGTGGTTGGCCCGGGGCCAATCATACAGATGATGCTTTCTTTGAAAATCCACCTGCCTTGAGTAATGCAAAGCTGGTTGCTTTTGGGATGACCCGTCGCCCCGGTCGTTCTGCGGAAAATGATCCGGGATTAGCGCCTTTGGTGAATAGTAAAGCAACTGCAAATTGTCTGGTTGGAAAAAGTTGGGATTTCCATGTGGATGTGGCACTTGAAATCCCGCGCGAAGAAAATGTAGCCATGATTGCGGACAGCATTGCCTTTTGTAAGATGCGCAAAGGGGAGGCAATGTATGATGCCGAACATTTCTTTGATGGTTATAAAGCTAATCCTGACTATGCGCTGAAATGCGTGAAGGCAGCTTATGAAGCTGGCGCGCGCTGGATTGTTTTATGTGACACAAATGGTGGTACTTTACCTCATGAGGTTTATGGCATTGTTAAGGAAGTATCTGCACATGTGCCTGCGGATCATCTTGGTATTCATGCCCATAATGATACTGAAAATGCGGTAGCAAATTCCTTGGCAGCGGTACGTGCTGGCGCACGTCATGTACAAGGTACCTTGAATGGATTGGGGGAGCGTTGTGGCAATGCAAATATGATGTCTTTGATTCCTTCTTTGATTTTGAAGATGGGCTTTGAGACTGGCATCAAAGAAGATGCGTTACATAAGTTGACCTCCATCTCTCGTTTATTGGATGAACGTCTCAATCGTGCACCAAATCATCATCAACCTTATGTAGGGGAACGTGCATTTGCGCATAAAGGGGGGTTGCATGTGTCTGCAGTGGCAAAAGACCCAACCACTTATGAACATATTAATCCAGAATTGGTTGGAAATCGACGCCAGATTGTTGTGTCTGATCAGGCAGGACGATCTAATATCCTTGCGCGTCTTGAAGATGCCAAGGTGAAAATTGAGGATGAAGGTAAAATCCGTCAGTTATTGGATGATGTGAAAAAGAAAGAACATGAAGGCTATAGCTATGACGGTGCGGATGCCAGTTTCGAATTGCTTGCACGTCGTTCTATTGGTCAGGTACCAGCCTATTTCAAACTTTCTCGCTTTCGGGTGATGGATGACCGTCGACGTAATGCGATGGGGGAATTGGTTACAGAATCTGAGGCTACTGTATCTTTGGATATGCGTGGTCAATGTTATATGCGTGTGGCAATGGGAAATGGTCCGGTAAATGCGTTGGATAATGCGTTGCGTCAGGCCTTGGTTGAATTTTATCCTGTGCTAAAAGATATGCAGTTGGTGGATTACAAAGTACGGATCATGCAACCAAGCGGCGATAGTACAGGTACCGATGCGATTACACGTGTTATGATCGAAAGCCAACATGGTGATGAACGTTGGTCTACTGTTGGGGTTTCTTCCAATATCATTGATGCATCCTATATTGCTTTACGAGATGCCTATATTTTCAAATTGTTTAGCGCTGGTGAAAAAAGCGCTGATTAAGGTTTAAAGGAAGCTGTCATGACAAATAAGCCAGTTGGAATTATCTCTGCTATTCCAGAAGAAATTAAATATCTTCTTGATGGACAAGCAGAAGAAGTGATTGTCGGGAATATCACTTTTTATCGCGGTAAGATTGAAGGTGAACAGGCTGTGTTTGTCGAGACTGGGATCGGCAAAGTGAATGCAGCGATTGTGTCGACTTTATTAGTGTCGCATTTTGATTGTCGTGCCTTGATGTTCTCTGGTGTTGCTGGTGGTCTTGACCCTAAATTGAATGTAGGGGATGTGGTTATTGGTGAACGTTTGGTGCAACATGACTATGGTAAGATTCAAGAGGAAGCATTACAAACCTTTCAGCCGGGTGCTTTCCCATTGCCGGGCGTTGATAGTACCCATGGCTTCAATATGTCTGAAGAATTGAAAGCTCGTTCCCATAAATTACTTGATGAAGTGATACTGGAATCGTTACCGAATAACGAAACACCTTCTCATCATTTTGGGGCGATTGTAACAGGGGATGCTTTCATCAACTGTGAGGTAACTCGTGTGCGTTTGCATAAAGATTTCAAAGCAATGGCAGTAGAAATGGAAGGTGCGGCTATTGTGCAGGTAGCGGAACAAATGAACCGTCCATGGGTGGTCGTCCGATGCTTGTCTGATCTGGCGGGAAGCGAAAGCCATATGGATTTTGATACCTTCTTGGCTGCGGCGTCTATTAATGCAGCACGTGTAACACGCAAACTTGTACATTTATTTGGATAACTAAGATGACTAATAAGCCCGTAATCATTCTTGTGATCCCGCAATTAGGTGAGAATATCGGCATGGTGGCGCGTGCGATGCTAAATTGCGGGCTTACGGAGTTGCGTTTGGTGAATCCAAGAGATGGATGGCCTAGTCAATCTGCACGGGATGCATCTTCGGGCGCTATTGAGGTTATTGAAGGGGCAAAGCTTTTTGAAAGCACTGCAGATGCTGTTGCTGATCTGACATATGTATATGCGACAACCGGACGTCCACGGGATATGGTGGCCCATGTGGTTACGCCGAAAAAAGCTGCGGTTGAAATTCATGAAAAAGCTGCTCAAGGACAGACCTGTGGTATTTTGTTTGGTGGGGAAAGGTCGGGTCTAAACAATGACGATGTGGCTTTGGCTGATGCGATTGTGAATGTACCTCTTAACCCAGATTTCAAAAGCTTGAATTTAGCACAAGCTGTATTGTTGTTAGCCTATGAATGGTATCAACATTCGGATGACACACCGGAAAGTTATTTGGAAATCAATGATAGCCAGCCTGTTTCGCAAGGTGAATTTAATAACTTTATTTCACGGCTTGAAAAAGGGTTGGACCAAGGTGGGTTTTTCCGTTCCCCTGATATGAAGCCTGTCGTGATGCGCAATATCCGGAATCTGTTCCAACGTGCGCAGATGACTGAACAGGAAACGCGGACTTTCCATGGTATGATGGTTGCGTTAAAGCGCGCTGGTTTGGAAATTGGAGATATAGATAAGCTGCGGGATTAAGCCGCAGCTTTCTTTCTTGGGAATTTCAGTCGATAGAGACTATGAATTAGTAAGGTGCCGACCACGATTGCACCGCCATAAATTTCGTTGGTATGTGGTTCTGTGCCAATCCCAATCCAAACCCAGATAGGGCCAAGAACAGTTTCTAATAACATCAATAAACTTACTTCCGCCGCAGGGATATAGCGTGGGCCAATAGCAAGGCAGGCGAAAGATAGTGGCACGACAACAAATCCCATGATTGCCATGTATATCCATTGGCTAGCTTCATAATCGATACGATATAGGAAGCTGACTGCAATGATTGCGCCCATAAAGGCGGAGATAGCCGAAGTCGGCAGCATATTCACATGAGATTTCTTACGAATTAAGGTGAAGGAAAGGGCCAGTGTAATCGCAGTTGCGATACCGAAAAGGTTTTGGCTTAAATCTGCGCTACCAAAATCATCCATAAACACCACGATAATCCCAATGAAGGCGAAGATCATTGCCACCAAGGTAACCGGGCGTACACGTTCTTTCATGATTAAGAAACTAAATAGGGCTGCCCACATGGATGAGGTTGCCACACAAATCAATGTATTAGCCGCACCGGTCAAGGCGAGGGAATAAACGAAGGAGATATTACAAATAGCAAAGGACAAGGAGACAAGTATACCTGTTTTACCAATCGCTTTAACCATTGGGAAAAACTGATCTTTATAAACAAAAGCGAAACCAATAGTTAGGGCTGTTCCTTGAAACAGGCCACGCCAAAAGATCATTTCGAACGGATCAACATTCGCTAGAAAGAAAAGCAACGAATCTGGGGTAAGGACTAAGACCCCGATAAGGGTAATTAGTAAGCCTTTACGATGTTGTAATTGATCCATATGATGCCCGCCTGATGAGTTGATTATGGTTTATTTTCTAATATTCCTTATAGACTCTGCCTTATAGGCGAATTCAGGGTTTGACAATCCTTTTTAAATGCGTATGATGCGCCCGCTTTCCGGGAATGTGGATTAAGTGGACTTTCTTGTTGCACTTCTTCCCGCCAGTTTTCCCAAGACTTCACTAGGGTTTTGGGCTTATTGGACTACCGGGACAACAAACAGACTATGAAATTAAGGAAATAGTGAAATGACACGTCGTATTAGTGCGAAGTACAAAATCGACCGCCGCTTGGGTGTAAACCTATGGGGTCGTCCTAAATCTCCAATCAACTCCCGTGAATATGGCCCAGGTCAACACGGTCAACGCCGTAAGAAGCCTTCTGACTTCGGTGTTCAGTTGATGGCAAAACAAAAGCTGAAAGGTTACTACGGTAACATCGGCGAAAAGAAATTCAAAAAATACTATCAAGAAGCTGTACGTCGTAAAGGCGATACATCTGAAAACTTGATCGGTATTTTGGAACATCGTTTGGATGCGGTTGTTTATCGTTCCAAATTCGTACCAACAGTATTCGCTGCTCGTCAGTTCATTAACCACGGTCACGTATTGGTTAATGGTAAGCGCGTAAACATTGCTTCTTACAATGTTAAAGTTGGTGACGTTATCGAAGTTCGTCAAAAGTCCCGCGAAATTCCATTGGTTCTAGAAGCACAAGCTTCTGCAGAACGTGAGGTTCCAGATTACATCGATTTGGACGCAGGTAAGTTGAAAGCAACATTCCAACGCACACCTAAGTTGGAAGACGTTCCTTACCCGGTTCAAATGGAACCAAACTTGATCGTGGAATTCTACTCTCGTTAATTTTAACGAGACGAAATCAGATTACGAGGAAGCCGCTTCATTTCGAAGCGGCTTTTTTGTTTTTATATGTAGAGATAAGGCCTTATTCAGAATATATGTGCGAACAACGGGATTAATTTTCCAAAATAGTTAGAGTATTATTTCTCATCTACTTTGAAGTGGCGGTTATAAATCTTCTCATAGGTGCCATTTGCTTTGATTGCTGCGAGTCCCGTATTGAATTCCGATAGAAATTTTAAGCTGCCTTCGCTTTGGATGGTTGATGCGATATGTTGATCATTTTGTGAAATGGCAGGTGATAAAATTTTTATGTTATTTGGATCGTATTCTGGCATATTTAGCAAATTGTACTTCAATTGATCTGCATTGACTGCAAATATATCAATGCGGTCATGATATAGTAATTTTATGCCAGTTGGCTCGTTTTTAACGGTTTGCTTGTTGAAGCCAGTATAGTTTTCAAACTCGTTTGAATAGGCCCATTTTAGGCCTGTTGCCAATCTGTAAGATTTTAACTGATCGAAATTAGAGTATGTGTCGAATAAAACTTTGTCTTTATGTGCAGCAAAAACCATTTTCGTTGTATTTAGAGGGGCTGAAAAATGAAAAATCTTGGCGCGTTCCTCATTATAAAATGCGCTTAACAAGCCGTCATAACGACCATTAGCAGCTTCTTTTAAAGCGCGCGCCCACGGTTTGAAATCTATCTCTAAATCATGTTCTCTGATCTTTAAGGCTTCGCGCGTCAATTCTACGAGAAACCCGCCTGTGGCGCTGTCTTGTGATGTAAAAGGTGCAAATGAAGCAGTTACCAGTCTATAAGTTTCGGCATAGCCAGATCGGCTGGCTATAAGAACTAAAGATAAAACTAGAATAATTGCTTTTAAATTCATTGCGTACTCCTATACCGCGATGCGTAATCATAGAGACAATCGAGATTAATGCTACTAAATAATTGATAGTGATGCCTTTTTATTTTTTTGGGCTGTTTTAATAATCCGTGGCGGTTCATAAATTTAGAAAAAGCTACTGATTTCCTCCAATGCTTTTTTCTCGGTTGCATGTTTGGGAATTACGGCATCTTCCGATGGGTATCCTGCAACCAATAGAATATAGGGTTTCTCATTGGTTGGGCGTTCGCAAATTTCATTCAAGAAGCCCATGGGGGCCGGCGTGTGTGTTAAGGTTGCCAAACCTGCATTGTGAAGTGCCATGATCAGGAAGCCGGTTGCGATAGAAACAGATTCTGGCACATAGTAATTTTTATATTCTTCGCCATCTGCACCGATGCTTCGGCGTTGCCCAAAGATAGCAATGAGCCACGGGGCCGTTTCAAGGAAAGGTTTGTTTGGGTCTGTGCCAATTGGTTTTAGTGCTTTAAGCCATTCTTCGCCGGCCCGACCATCATAAAATTCCTGCTCTTCTTTTTCTGCTTCAATTCGAATGCGCTTTTTCTTATGGGCATCACCAATGACGCAAAAATGCCATGGTTGGTGGTTTGCACCATTGGGGGCTGAGCCTGCAGAAAGTATACATTGTTCGATGATTTCTTTGGGAACGGATTTATCAGAAAAATCTCTGACCGTGTGGCGACGTTTGACTTCATGGTAAAAGGCTTGCGCGCGTTCCAACATCTCGGTTTCAGGATAAGCTTGATAATCTGGAAGGGGAATCGGTTCGAAATCCTGTCCGAATTGACTATTGGTCATCAAAAATACTCCCGCCACAATTATGATTTATAATTATGGGCAGGATTATAATTTGCGTTCGGTCCAATAGACAACAAAAAGTCCAAGTAAACTTAAAAAACCAAAGCCTGCAACCAATGGTGTGACATTGAAATCATAAGCATTCCCCACTGCATATCCTAAGAAAATGGAAATTAAAGTTGAAAGGGCGCCGATGACAGAAGAGGCAATCCCTGCAATATGCCCTAAAGGTTCAAGCGCAAGCGCGTTAAAATTTCCAAATAAGATACCTGTGCAAAAGAATGCAGACATGCCCCAAATCATAAAATACAGAAGATCAGGTCTACCTTCAGCAAAAAGAACAAAGGGTAAGAAGGCAAAACAAATAACGATTTTAGCCATAAGGGCTTTAATCAATAAATTGCGCATTCCGTATTTTACAACAAGCTTTCCATTCACAAGGGAGGCTG
The DNA here is from genome assembly GCF_009711445.1 of Curvivirga aplysinae. GTDB lineage: Bacteria > Pseudomonadota > Alphaproteobacteria > UBA8366 > Aestuariispiraceae > Curvivirga > Curvivirga aplysinae. The sequence goes on from NZ_SMMC01000174.1 coordinate 13,192, forward strand.
CACCGATGGCGAGTGCCAAAACGCCGAAGTAGATAGGGAAATTTTCACCCGCATCATAAACGTCTTGGAAGATTTGCTGCGCGGAGCTTAAATAGCCGATGAAGGCGCCGAAGATGATACCCGCAGCAATAGTGTAGCCAAAAGACGCACGGGTAGCGCATGTCTCTTTGATGCCTGTCCAAATTTGCTTGGGCGAAAAAGGTAGTCTTTTTTCTTTATCTAGTGTTTCGGGTTGGCGTGTTAGTAACCAGATAAATCCAATCGCAGCCATGATGATGAGTGTAAGGAAAATCCAACGCCATTCTGCGACTGCAAGAATAGCTTGCCCGACAGAAGGAGCCAAAGCTGGTACAATGATAAAAACAGCCATAATGAAGGACATAATTTGTGCCATCCCGCGTCCTTCATAAAGGTCGCGAATCAAGGCCATGGTAACAATACGTGGTCCTGCAACACCTAACCCCTGAATAAATCGCCCCCACAACATAGTTTCAAAACTTTCAGCAGTGACGCAGAGAATGGACCCGAATAGAAAGAGGCCTAGTCCAAAAAAGATGGCCAGTTTTCGACCAATGCTATCTGATAGCGGTCCCATAAAAAGCTGTCCGATGGCAAAGCCAGAAAACAGAACAGAGACAACCAACTGATTATCGTTTTCCGCCAATACGCCAAGCTCTTGGCCCATGATTTGGAGGGCTGGTAGCATGGAATCAATGGACATGGCGACAAGTGAAGTGAGCATTGCGCAAAGAGCGATTAGTTCAGCTTTGTGTATGTGTTTTCTATCTTTTTTCATCATGGCGCCAATCTATGAATTCATACTCCATTAAACAAGTGTTAATCTTGCTTAGGAGTGTTTCCAATTGATGAGTATTTATAGATTTTCAAGAATTTAAAGATATCTGTGGAAAGCGTGTTTCATTAGGCTTTCGGGGCTTGAAACACATGGTTAAAAGTTGTACCAAGTCCAAGACTTAACAGGTATCGCTTGTTGATACCGTTCGACTTGCTTGGTTGGAGCCAATTTTTCCATGTTAGATAACGATACACAAAATGGCGCAGTATCTCTTTTGCCTCAAGGTCTCGGTGACCAGTTGCCGCCTGAAGCTCTTCATGAAGCTGCTGTTTTGGATAAAGTCGTGCATGCGTTTGCCTCAATGGGATATGAACGTGTTGAGCCACCATTGGTCGAGTTTGAGGAAAATTTATTGAATGGTGCGGGGCAAGCGATGGCATCGCACACCTTCCGTCTTATGGACCCGATAAGTCAGCGCATGATGGGGGTTCGTGCGGATATGACGCCACAGGTCGCGCGTATTGCGGGTACTCGTTTGCGTAGTGTGGAGCGACCGCTTCGCCTAAGTTATGCGGGGCATGTTCTTCGGGTGAAGGGTAGTCAATTACGTCCAGAACGTCAATTTGCCCAAGCTGGAGCCGAATTAATTGGTGCTGATGTTCCAGAAGCGGATGCAGAAGTCATTACATTAGCTGTTAAGGCACTGCAAGCGGCGGGCGTGAAAGATATTTCTGTCGATCTAAGTTTGCCGACGGTTGTTTTATCTATTGCAGAAAGTCTTGGTTTAACGAAAGAAGAAACCAAATCTTTACGTGTTGCTTTGGATCGAAAAGATGCTGCAGAAGTTGCGACACTTCCAGCAAAGGCAGCCGAGATTTTTGGTACTTTATTAAATGCAAGTGGGTTGGCGGATCAGGCGCTTGAAAAATTGAAGGGCTTGAATTTACCGGATGTCGCAGCAGCGGAACGTGATCGCTTGGCGGCGGTTCTTGATATTTTGAAAAGTAATTTAAAAGATGTGATGTTTACGGTGGATCCTGTGGAGCATCGTGGCTTTGAATATCAAACAGGGCTGAGTTTCACCTTGTTTGCTAAAAATATTAGAGGTGAGTTAGGGCGCGGTGGGCGCTATGAAGCTGGTGAAGCTAAAGAACCTGCTGCTGGCTTTTCTCTATACATGGATACAGTTTTACGTGCCGCACCAATAGTTGCTGGTTTGAAACGTGTGTATCTACCTTACGGCACAGAAGTGGCTATTGGTGAAAAATTACGTGACGAAGGCTGGGCAACGGTTGCTGGCCTTTATGCGGATGAAGATGTGCCCGTGCGGGCCAAAGCTGCAAATTGCGGCTTTATCTGGTTGTCAGGTGAAGTTCAGGAAGTCTTAATCTGGGCTGTTGAATGATTTATTTGGCTTAAACTAATGGTTCGATCAGTAGTCGAGCCTGTTTAGTCTGGAAGGACAAAAGAATGACCAATGTAGTTGTGGTTGGTTCCCAATGGGGCGATGAAGGTAAAGGTAAGATTGTGGACTGGTTGTCTGAGCGTGCAGATGTCGTTGTACGTTTTCAAGGCGGTCATAATGCAGGCCATACCTTGGTAATTGATGGCAAGGTATACAAACTTTCCTTATTGCCATCTGGTATTGTTCGCCCAGGTAAGCAATCCATCATTGGTAATGGTGTTGTTGTTGACCCTTGGGCTTTGGTGAAAGAGATCGAAGCTATTCGTTCCCAAGGCGTTGAAATTGGTCCTGATAACTTGAAGATCGCTGAGAATGCTGCATTGATCTTGCCTGTACATTCCAATTTGGATGCTGTGCGTGAAAAGGCGCGTGGGGATAAAAAGATTGGTACCACTGGTCGTGGTATTGGCCCTGCTTATGAAGATAAAGTTGCTCGTCGTGCGGTACGTGTTTGTGATTTGGCAGATCGTGCTTTCTTGGAAGAGCGTATTGATAATTTGCTGGCACATCACAACCCATTGTTAAAAGGTTTGGGTGAAGAGCCAATTGATCGTGATAAATTGATCAGTGATCTTTTAGAGATTGCACCTAAAGTATTACCATATGTGGATGTAGTCTGGAAAACTTTGGATAAAGCGCGTCAGGAAAATAAGCGTGCATTGTTTGAAGGTGCGCAAGGCATGTTATTGGATATCGATCATGGTACATATCCATTTGTAACATCTTCTAATACAATTTCTGGTCAAGCTGCTGCTGGTAGTGGTGTTGGTCCTGGTCAAGTTGGTTATATCCTCGGTATTACCAAGGCTTATACAACGCGTGTTGGATCTGGCCCTTTCCCAACTGAACAAGAAAATGAAATTGGTCAGAAATTGGGTGAACGTGGTCATGAATTTGGTGTTGTAACAGGGCGTAAACGTCGTTGTGGCTGGTTTGATGCTGTTTTAGTGCGTCAATCTTGCAAAATTTCCGGCATGAATGGTATCGCTTTGACAAAACTTGATGTTTTAGATGGTTTTGAAGAGTTGAAAATTTGTGTTGGCTATAAAATTGATGGCAAAGAATATGACCACCTGCCAGCACAAACAGATTTGCAGCCAAAAGTTGAGCCTATCTATGAAACCATGGAAGGGTGGAACGAAAGTACTGAAGGTGCACGAAGTTGGGCTGATTTACCTGCAAAAGCCATCAAATATGTACGTCGTATTGAGGAGTTGATTGAAACTCCTGTAGCTGTTCTAAGTACAAGTCCGGAACGCGATGATACAATCTTGGTACGTGATCCGTTTGAAGGCTAATTAAGGCGTTGTAATACGTCGAATAAGCAAAAAAATATAAGAAGGGTGCGAGCAATCAGTTTCGCACCCTTTTTCATTTGCAACAATATGTCCAAATCATGTTAAGATTCAAATAGGTTAATCTAAATTTGGATTAATTTGATTGTATTTTTTTGAGCTTCTTACATACTTGAGGCTACTTGGTTTTGGATAGGGTAGGTATTCTTTAGATGGCGCTGAAAATCGGAAAGCCCAAAAAAGATGCATCAAGCGGCGGCAAAGGTGGTCCTGTTGAGGTAAAAGGACGCTTTGAAATTCTGCCGGACCAACCTATTCCCAGCATGGATTCTCCACCTGCTTTTGCTTTTAAAGCTGTAGCAACACGAAGAAAAGATAAGGAACGTGGATTCTATGCGTATATCTGTGACCCTGCGATGCCCCCTCGATTGGGAATCATTTCTCTTTTAACGCGGCTTGATGATAGGCATTTGATTAAAGTGCAGGATTGGGATGTTGTTGACTGGCCTCTTGAAGGTCGTCGCTGCCCTGTAATGATTTGTGAGAAGCCTGAAGGCAGTCGTTGTTTTGAAACAGTTGAAACAACGCGTCGTCCGATGAAAGAGGAGGAGCTTCTTCGTATCGTAATTGATCCTTTAACGGCCGCTATACGTGAAATGCATGCCGTAGGTGTATTTCATGGGGCGATCCGTGCGGATAATGTGTTTTTTACATCTGGTCAAGAAAATGAGGTGATGCTTGGAGAATGTTATACATCTCCTGCCAATGTAGCTCAGCCTGTTGCATATTCAACGATTTCTAATGCGTTATCTCATCCAACGGGTCGTAGCCCGGGATCGCGTGCAGATGATATGTATGCATTAGGTGTTACTTTGCTTGCCTTTGTTATGGGTAAAAATCCAGTGTCGCAATTCCCCGATGACACAGAGTTGCTTCGCGCCAAGTTAACCTATGGTACTTATGCGTCAATGGCATTAAGCCATCGTGTGTCGCCTGCTGTAATGGAAGTTCTGCGTGGTCTTTTAAACGATAATGAAGATGATCGATGGGGCGTTGAAGATTTGGCAATGTGGGTGAATGGTCGGCGCATGAACCCGCGACAACATTCAATGGGGCAAAAAGCGTCCCGTCCATTTATGATCAACGGTAAGGAATATGATACCGCGCGAGAAGTGGCATTAGGCTTTTCTCAAAACTGGGATCAAGCTGTTGGTCTTATACAAGAAGGTAATTTGGATACATGGCTACGTCGCAGTCTATCTGATGATGATCGTATTGAGGCAGTCAATATTGCGAAAGGCGTCGCAGCTGGCAATGCAGTGACGCAAGCAGATCAGGAACGCCTTGTGTCTCGTATTTTGATGAGTTTATCCCCGGTATGGCCGGTGCAGGTACGTGAAATCGCTTGTGCTTTTGACGGTTTTGCACAGATGGTGGCTATTAATATTCATAATCGTGATTTTACCCAATTCTTTGTTAAAGTAATTGATATGGGCTTGGTGCCATTTTGGTTGGAAATGCAAGAGCGTCCTAATCAAGACCAATTGCGTGTTTTGCAACGTCTTGAAAAAGCGAAGCTTTTGTTAGTGAATCGTCAAATGGGGAATGGCCTTGAACGTGTTGTGTATGAGCTTAATGATTACATGCCTTGTTCTTCGGTCATGTTTGAAGATGATTATGTGCCGAATTTGGATTATCTCTTGCCCGCTTTAGATCGATTGGCACGTCGTCGCAAATGGAAACTAAATGCATTAATCGATCGAAATATTGCAGCCTATATCGCGGTAAACCATAAACGTAATATGAATAGATATTTACAGGCAATGGATAGTGGACATCAGGCTGTCGAAAATGCGGTTGCACAGGTGCGTATCTTGATGCATTTGCAAGAGACAATCAGTAAGCGCGGTTATGTGGATTTGGCCATGGCTTGTGTGAATTTCTTGCAGCCTTATATTGATCAATTCTATTCCAACGATGAGCAGGCAGCTATTCGTGAACGCATGGATAAGGCGGCAAAAAATGGTCGCATTAAAGAAATTATAGCGATTGTGGATGATAAAGAAGCCTTGCAAAGAGATCACGCGGAATTCTCCAAGGCGGTACATGAATATACGGTGGTGGTAGTTAAGCAGGCGCGTTTATATGAAGAGATTAAAGACCGTCATAAGATTGCGGGCACAATCGGTGGCAAAATTTCAAGTGGTATTGCAGCGACACTTGGGGTTTTGGGTGTTTGTATTGCCTCTATTTTCAAACTGTTTTTATAGGTTGAATGGGAATGGCAAAGGATAAGAAAAGTAAAAATAAACAGAATGATGATCAGAAGCAAAACTCTTTTGCAAAAAGGTTTATGCTTTGGATTGCCATGCCTGTAACCGCGCTGATTTTCTTTTCAACAGCAATTGTTATTGCTGGAGGGATGATACCAACAGGAGTTGCCTATTTCGTGGATAAAAGCGAAGGGAAATATGCGACACGTACTGTTGGATATATGAATATCGCAGGTGCGATTTATGTCTGTATGGATATGTGGAGCAGCGGCGACAATACTTTCGAACGCGCACTTACATTGTTAAGTGATCCTTTGAATTGGTTAATAATGTTTGGTACTGCGGGGGCTGGTTGGCTTATCTATTTTATGTTGCCGCCAGTTGTATTTTCTTATCTGCATGCATATTCCTTAATCCGGAATAAGAAGATTAAAGAGCAGCAGGATGCTTTGGTAAAGGAATGGGGCGAAGTTGTGCGTGAAACAGCGCCGATGGTATCTGCAGATTTGATGCGGTTTGATCCGGATTTGGCTTTGGAAGATGGATCGCCACCACCTTTATCCGAAGAAGATCAGGTCAAAGCCGTAGAGCTTAAAAAGGCGCTTGCCAAGAAGGAAAAAATTAAAGAAGCACGCGCCAAGAAGAAGCAGCAGGGATAAGGATAAATAAAAAGGCCGCCCTATCATGGACGGCCGTAAGTTTTTTCTAGGTTGGGTAAAGTCTTAAACTAAATTTTTCTCAAGTGCCAAATTGCGCATTGCTTTTTGAAGCTTTTCAAAGGCACGTGCTTCAATCTGACGGACACGCTCGCGGCTGATATTATAGACTTGGCTTAATTCCTCTAGAGTCTGAACAGGGTCTACTAAACGACGCTGCGTAAGAATTTCACGTTCACGTGTATTGAGATGTTCCATTGCTTCCGCAAGTAATTCACGACGTAAAGTTAACTCTTCGCTTTCAGCATAGACGGCCTCTTGGTTATCAGTTTCATCTTCTAACCAGTCCATCCACTCACCATCACCATCACCATTGGCTTTCAATGGCGCATTGAGTGAATTATCAGCTCCAGCCAAACGACGATTCATTGAAACAACGTCTTGTTCAGGCACATCTAACTCTTCAGCTATTTTTTTCACGTTTTCTGGGTGAAGGTCACCTTCTTCAAATGCTTGTAAGCGACCTTTGATGCGACGCAGGTTAAAGAATAACTTTTTCTGAGCCGCAGTTGTGCCCATTTTAACCAAAGACCAACTATGAAGGATGTATTCCTGAATGGAAGCACGGATCCACCACATCGCATAAGTTGCGAGGCGAAAACCTTTTTCCGGATCAAATCGCTTTACTGCCTGCATCATGCCAACATTGCCTTCGGAGATAAGTTCTGCAACGGGCAGCCCATATCCTTTATAGCCCATGGCAATTTTAGCGACGAGGCGAAGATGTGAAGTTACAAGTTGGTGGGCCGCGTCACGATCTTCGTCTTCGCGCCAACGACGCGCAAGCATATATTCCTGATCTGGTTCCAGCATAGGGAACTGACGGATTTCATCCATATAACGTTGTAGATTACTTTCCGGCGTTAGAACGGGTAAATTTCCTGTTGCGCTATTACTCATAATTTCACCTTTTAAATCTCTGTTAGTCGGCTCGCTTGTCAATTATCATTTATGACGTTTTTACCTATTACGATCCGATATAGATACAATATGGGGATCACTCATGTTTTTTCAAGGGCCAAAATAAGGCATAAATGTGGCAATCGCGAAAATTGTATCTTTTACAGGATACTCGGAGATTAACTTAAAAGATAGAGCAGTTCCTCTAAATCACGTGGAAGTGAAGATGAGAACTGGATTTCTTCACCTGTCACAGGGTGTTGAAAACCCAATGTTTTTGCATGAAGTGCTTGTCTGTTGAAATTTTGTAAAAAGTCTTTGGCCTCATTTGATAGAACGGAATTACGTGCTTTCGTCACTTTTCCATAAACAGGGTCTCCCATTAAAGGATGGCCTATAGATGTCATATGGACACGAATTTGATGGGTGCGACCTGTTTCCAATTCACATTCTATCAAACTAGCGGAACCTGCATGAAGTGGCTTTATCGTCTTATAATGGGTGATTGCATGTTTTCCGGCTGGTGCTGAAACAATAGCCATACGTTTTCGGTCAACTGGATGACGGCCTATGTTGCCCTCAATTGATCCAGAAGTCGGGGCAGGTAATCCCCAGACAATCAATTGATATTGGCGAGTTAGATTATGAGCAGCAAATTGTTCTGAAAGCCCTTGGTGAGCTTGATCTGATTTGGCGATCACTAGCAAACCGCTGGTATCTTTATCTATGCGATGCACAATGCCGGGGCGCTTTACGCCGCCAATACCCGATAAGCTATCACCACAATGATGCATTAAGGCATTTACAAGCGTGCCTGATGTATTGCCAGGTGCCGGATGAACAACCATCCCGGCAGGCTTGTTGACGATCAGCAAATGTTCGTCTTCAAACACAATATCCAATGGAATATCTTCTGGTTGCACATCCAGATCTTCAGCGGGGGGGACTTGTACGATTATACGATCTCCCGGTTTGACCCGTCTTGCGGGGTCCGTTAAGGTGCAGTCGTTCAAAGTGACCATTTTGCCATAGATCAGGGATTGGACGCGACTTCTTGAGAGGTCTTCCACTTGACTGGCAATATACTGGTCCAAACGCTGACGTTGCTTCTTTGGGATATCACCGTCAGGCAATGTAAATTCAAAAATTTCGGATGTTTCGCTCATAGAAGGGGCTATACATCATTGGATAGAAAAAGGCGAGGTCTTTTCATGCAGGCTATACGGACTGTTGTCATCTTTATGAGTTTCTTATTGGTTACCGGGATTGGTGTTCTTTTTTACGGTATCATGAATGATTGGCACAAGAAAAATGACGATGCTGATGTCGTAAATACTGGCGACGTTCCTTCTGTACCGTCTTATAATATGATCAGTTCAATAGAGCCTACTTTGTCTTTAGAAGCTTTTGGTGACTGGGAAGTTCCATTGCCAGTAGGGGCTGTAATCCGTGATATGGAAAGCAAGAATGGCATGCTATTCTTACGCTATGTTTCTGGTGGTCGTGGGGGTGTGGTTGTTTTAGATCTATCAACAAAAACCCATTTAGGCACAATCAAATTTAAATAATATCAAAAAGTATCGTGGAGCAGGGAAGATGAATTTCGCATCTGATAATTCTGTGGGGGCAAATCCTGAAATTATTCAGCATTTGCTGACCATTAATGATGGCGGTTTACCCTCTTATGGGGATGATGAAATTACACAGAGTGTAGAAGATAAACTATCAGAAATTTTCGAACGTAAAGTGGCTGTCTTTCCGGTTGCAACAGGCACGGCTGCGAATGTGATTAGTTTATCTGCGATGACGCCATCATATGGTTCAATTCTTTGTCATAGTGAATCCCATATTCAGTTAGATGAATGTAATGCCCCTGAAATGTTTACGGATGGGGCCAAGCTGATCACGATCGCGGGTGAGAATGGCAAGATGACTGCGAAAGCGGTGCAAGATTATCTAGATATGGGATGGAAAGGTGTTGTGCATCATGCCCAACCTTCGGCAATTTCTATCACACAAGCTACTGAGTCCGGTACGGTTTATTTGTTGGATGAAATTAAGGACTTAACAGCTGTCGCGAAACAGGCTGATATGAATGTGCATATGGATGGTGCGCGTTTTACCAATGCATTGCGCACATTAGGCTGTACTCCTGCTGAAATGACTTGGAAAGCTGGTGTGGATGTATTGTCTTTCGGGGCTACTAAGAACGGCTGCTTAAATGTTGAGGCAATTGTGGTGTTTGATCCGGATTCTGAGATCGCAAGACAGATGCCTTTTCGTCGTAAACGTGGCGGACATCTATTTTCCAAGATGCGGTATCTTTCAGCCCAGCTTGAAGCATATTTGGAAAATGATCTCTGGATTAAAAATGCAGATTATGCAAATGACATGGCAAAGCAGATTGCCGATGCTGTTGAAGCTAATCCAAGTTTGGATGTTATTTTTCCTGTCGAAGCAAATATCGTATTTTCCCGTATGAAAGCTGAGCAGGCGCAGAAGTTATATGATCAAGGGTTTTACTTTTATGAATTTCCCGCAGCGGGAAAGGATGCGTATCGTATGGTGACTTCTTGGGTAACAAAGCAGGAAGATATTTCTAAATTAGTAGCTGCTATCACGGAAATTTAAGGAAAAACACAGGTAAATGCAGAAAGTGAAATAAAAATGACATTTTTTGCATTTTTCCTCTTGCAAGGGGCGGCGGAAGCAGATAGAAACCACCCCGTCGCAAGGTACACCGTGTGACAGAAAATATGTCCCCTTCGTCTAGAGGCCTAGGACACCGCCCTTTCACGGCGGCAACACGGGTTCGAATCCCGTAGGGGATGCCAATTATAAAACCGCTCGCAGAGATGCTTGAGCGGTTTTTTATTCCCTAATGGTTGACTGTGGGATCAAAAAAAGCCCGACATGAATGCCGAGCTTTCTTCTTTAAGCGATGAGGTCGCAGAATTAATCTGCCAAGGTACCACAAGCTTTGATCAAATTTAAAATCTGATTACGAATATCTTCATTAGGGATTGCATCAATTTGCTTTGCTAAAGCAATAGTGCGATTGCGTAACGCTTCTACACCTTGACCGCTACCTGAATCTTGATCTTCGAAATAATAAGAAATGTCTGTGTCTAATGCTTTGGCAATTTCCCAAAGGCGGCTGGCACTAATACGGTTGGTGCCTTTTTCATATTTTTGAACCTGTTGGAAACTAACACCTAGAATCTGAGCAAGCTTTTCCTGGCTGTAATTTTTTGCTGCACGTGCAATACGTACTTTATGTCCCACTTGTACATCAATTGGATGTGGCATGAATATCCCTCATAACATTAGCCCTGTCATTTTAGGTAGTTTGATGACAGTTTTATAACTTTAATAATGCCGGAGGAATAACCAACGGGTCGCTGCAAGAGGCGTATCCAAAAGCTGCGATAGAACGGTCATCAATCTAGACAGCTTAAATGACGTTGACAACAAAAATCTAGTTCTAGGTGTAGAAAAATAAGGGAACAACTTAAAACTGACCATTTGGTCAGTGAATTTTACATCTTATGGTATAATTAATTATTATCGATTATCCTGATGTTTGATTTTTTACAGATAATTTGTGGTGATATGGTTGGGGGGCGGTGTCTTAATGGTTATGCTAGCGATGTAACTGTTACAGTTCAGGATGTGGCCAATCTTTTATAAGGTATCGATCGCGAAGTTGGATGGGCATTCTCTTGGATAATTGTCTTATGGGGAAATCATTTGGTGGTAAAATGATTAAGGCCGGAACAAATTCCGGCCTTTGGTACTAGTCATTAACTTAGTTAATCCTATCGAATTCTTCGTCAGGAAGGCGATTTACTCCGTCTAGGATATCCAAACTGATTGCGCGGGATAAGCTATCGGCATCGTTATCCTCGATGGCTTTCATAGCTGCCTGATGTTGATCTTCAACAGTGCCTAATCCTTTGCTCCGCATTGCCATTTTTAGGAATGGTCCAATTTGCAACCAAAGGCTTTCAATCAATGGCATGATGATTTGTGAAGGACCATATTGATAGAGAGTGAAGTGGAATTCCATATTCTTAATTAAATATGTTTCTACATCATTACGTAAAATAGCTTGATCGATTTCCTTATCTAACTCGCGAAGATCTGTAAGGCGGTCTGGCGTAATATGTGCCATTGCACGTCGTGCTGCCAATGCTTCCATTGCAACACGTGCATCGGCCAATTCGCGATATTTCTCTGCAGTCATTTTAGGAACTGTCACGCGACGGTTCGGCAATAGCTCTAACGCGCGTTCGGCCACAAGGCGACGTAATGCTTCACGTACCGGCATTGGGCTTGTGCCTAATTCTTCCGCGAGCCCACGAATGGTAATGGCTTTACCAGGCTCAAAATTACCAAGCATGATGTCAAGTCTAAGCTGTTGATAGACTTTTTCCTGTAAGGTCAGGTGTTCAGGTGTATCCTGAGTTGAATTATCGATCTCTGAACTCATAATCTCTTTTTTTTCGAATCACTTAAATTTAGCTGTGATCACAAATTGAGACATGCGTCGCGAATTGTCAATTCCTAGGCCTGAATTTCTGCGGTTTTTTTCGGTTTTCTAGATTCTCGCCATGCAATATAGCTGGCACTGAAGGCAATGACGATCCCACCGATAATGGTATAGAAGTCAGGTTCCTCGGCAAATAGAAGCCAACCTAAAATAGCCAACCAGATAAGGCGCGTATAATCCATTGGCATGACAACATGTGTGTCACCCAGTCGTAAGCTTTCAGTCATCGCATATTGGGCTATTGTGCCAAGCAAGCCGATACCAAGTAACCATAACCAGCCTTCCGCGCTTGGCCAGCTCCAGACAAATAAAGCGGGAATAAGCGTCAGTGGGGTCATCATAATTGTCATATAGAAAGTGATGGTTAAACTGCTTTCTGTGCGAGATAATAGTTTGATAACCATTAAGGCGCCTGCCCATAATACAGAAGCAATAATGACTAAAATCGAACCCGTATCAATTTCAACCATTCCCGGACGTAAAATGATTAAGGCGCCGATAAAACCTATAATAATCGCAAACCAACGATGGTAACCGACTTGTTCTTTAAACATCAGGATGGCTAGGACAGTTGCGAAAATAGGTCCAAGGAAACTCAGTGCTGTGACATCGGCTAGGGGGGCTACAGCAAGAGCTGTAAAATATAATGTCATGGCGCCTGAATTAAGAATGGCGCGCCATAATAACATACCGGGGCGTTTTGTTTTTAAGGGCGTTAGGCCATGTTTGAAAAGTAGTGGTACCAATACAAACATACCAAAGAAATTTCTGAAGAAGACGACAACTAGAATATCTACATCATGAGACGCAATGCGTATCATGGCATGCATCGCAGAAAACAAAAGAACGGCTGCCAACATCCAGATCATACCTGTGATGTTTTCAGATAAATTATGCTTTGCAAATATCATAAAGGCAGCCTTCCCAATCAGTTGGAAAGATAACCTACGGTAAATCTAGGATGGTGCAAGTTACATTTGCTTGTCATGCGAAAATATTCTCAATTCTTTCCGATTATTCTCATTGCTAAGGGGAATGCCAATGGATACAAAATATGCAGCTTGAAATTAATCAATAAAATGGGGAACGAAATGTCTGTTTCTATCTATCACAATCCGCGTTGTTCCAAATCTCGTGAAACTTTGGTTTTGTTGGAAGAGCATGGCATCGAAGCTGATGTCATTGAGTATTTGAAATCTACACCGACTGTCGATGAATTAAAAAGTCTTGCCGAAAAGCTTGGCGTCGGCCCACGTCAGATGATGCGTATTAAGGAAGCAGAATACAAAGAGCAGAATTTAGCGGAGGCAGATGATGAAGCTTTATTTTCTGCGATGGCTGCGACGCCTAAATTGATTGAACGCCCAATTGTTGTGAATGGAGATAAAGCGCGGATTGGTCGCCCGCCTGAAGCTGTGATGGAATTGTTCTAGGCGACTTTAATTAATTATTTCTTTCTTTAAGGAAAGATATCATGTCTGATCCGGTTTTACTATCTGTGAAAGATCATGTGGCAACCGTGACATTAAATCGTCCGGATGAGCTAAATGCATTTTCCGATCCGGTGATGATTGATGCTTTCCTTGAAACGCTTGATAAAATTCATACCAATCCAGATATTCGCGCAGTTGTTTTAACTGGGGCCGGCAGAGCTTTTTCGGCTGGCGGTAATGTGAAGCATATGCGTGATAAGGTGGATATGTTTTCAGGCAGCGCGGATGATATTCGTCAAGCCTATCTGGATGGTATTTTGCGTGTGCCACCGCGCTTCTATAACTTGGATATTCCAGTAATTGCTGCTGTTAACGGTCCGGCCTTTGGGGCTGCGTTGGATTTGGTCTGTATGTGCGATATTCGTCTTGCAGCACCAGAAGCCAGCTTTGGTGCACCATTCGTTAAAATTGGCATCGCACCGGGGGATGGGGCCGCTTGGTTCTTGCCACGGATTATAGGGCAAAGTAACGCTGCTGAAATGCTGCTAACGGCTGAACCCGTAAAGGCGGAAAAGGCTTTGGAAATAGGGCTTGTCGGGCGCATTATCCTACAAGAAGATCTTGTCGATGAGGCTATAAAACTTGCAGAGAAAATTGCTGAAAATGCGCCTTTAGCTGTTCGGGAAACTAAAAAGCTTCTGCGTGAGGGGCAATTTACAAAATTGGAACCTCATCTCGAAGCCTGTGCAACTGCACAGGGGGTGCTTCATTGTACAGAAGATCATATGGAAGCGATTAATGCTTTTTTTGAAAAACGAATAGGCAGCTTTAAAAACAAA
>NZ_SMMC01000158.1 GCF_009711445.1 Curvivirga aplysinae
GCACGACATAATAAGTTTGGCATAGCAAATGCAATATTACTCACATAAGCCGGGCATTGCAGCCAATCCATATCGCCCGGCGACAGTGAGTTTACTCCTGTAGTTAACTGAGCCCCTAACCGCCCCTTCCCCCCAGGTTAGGGGCTCAGTGTTTTTATAAGCAACCTCACAATAAAAACACTGAATGTTTGATGACATTGCTATAATTGACAGACTTAAATCCCTAGTCGTTTATATTCTTCTTGCGCAACCTTTGCCTGCGCCAAAACCCAATCACGAAATGCCTTGATCTTGGGTGCGTTTTCCCGTCCTTTAGGGCAAATAAAATAATAAGAAGATGGAGATTGATAATCTACATCCAACAGACGTACAACACGCCCTTCCTGTAACTCTCTCTCCATATGTGCGCTACGAACTAACGCCACACCTTGTCCATTAATTGCTGCTTGCAATGCCATATTCGTATCGGGATAACGTGCCCCAAATGACAATGGAGCATCGGTTACACCGGAATATTCGAACCATTCTTGCCATGTTGCTGTCCGCCCTTCATTAAACCTTAATAAAAGCGGAAACTTTAGTAAATCTCTAGGATTTTTTGGCGTACCGTATTCATCTAGCAAACTTGGCGCACAAACAGGAAAAACCTTTTCTTGCAAAAGAAGCTCTGTAAATAAGTCGGGATAATTTCCTCCGCCAAGTCTAATTGCGACATCAACTTCTTCATCTGCAAAATCGATGATCTCTTCTTTTGTAGAAATCCACACATCAATATCAGGATGCTCAGCGGTGAAATCTGGTAAACGTGGCACCATCCAATTCACAGCAAAAGATTGCAATAAACTTACCCGAAGAGACCCCCTTCGATCTGCATCCTCGAAAGACGCTAATGTCTTTTCCATATCTTCAAGGAAACCACGGATAACACGAGAAATCGTATCACCCTTCGGTGTGAGATCTAATCCCCCCTTTCGACGCACAAACAACTTAAACCCCCAGACTTCTTCCAAATGCCGAATTTGATGGCTAATGGCACTTTGAGTAATATTTAACTCATCTGCGGTTTTCGTAAAGTTTTTGTGACGTGCCGCCGCTTCTAGTGCGCGCATCGCAGCAATTGGTGGTAACTGCTTCATCTTCTTATCCATAAAAAACCTGCACCCTGGATTATACATGACAGCAAGACACAGAGCCTAATTTCACACTAATAAGTGGACGAGCCACTTAATTTTCTGCTAGGCTAACTGATAATAGGAACTATATCAAAATTAATTACAATTACTTGATCCTTGTTCATGTTTAACCAAGCAGCATTGGGGACATGCATTAAAGTGGAACAAACTGCATCTGATTCGATCATAAATCCCACATCCCCCAAAAAGCCTTTGGGAAATATTATCTTGATGACCCTTATCCTTGCCGGATTAGGTTTTCTCGGAAACTTTTTTAAAGTCCCACTATTCTTCTCTGTAGACTTTATTTTCGGATCGATATTTGCATTTATAGCCTTAAGAAGAGCCGGTTTAACTTCAGCTCTAATTGTCGTTATTTGCGCAGGTTCATATACTTATATTCTATGGGGCCATCCATACGCGGCAATCATCTTTTTCGCAGAAATTCTTACCGTTGGCTTATTGAGAAAATACATCTCAAACTACGTATATAGTGACTTCCTGTTTTGGATTTTTATAGGCGCACCGTTGGCCTGGATATTTTATCGTTACTCGATCGGGTTAAATGAAACTGCTGTTACTCTAATCGTATTAAAACAACCATTAAATGGACTTTTTAATGCTTTGGTTGCTGCCCTACTCATAGATATTGGTATTATCATCACAGACGGCGGCAACACAGGAAAACGGAAGGTACGCGTTTGGAACCTCACCTCTAATACAATATGCCTGCTCACTTTAATTTCTGGTGCAATTCCACTTGTTATGAACAGCTATGAAGCTGTCGAAACAAGAGAAGAAATCTTACAAGACCATATGGAAAACTATTCCAAAGCATTTTTCGAAAACCCCGAAACTTCGCGACTGAATAGATATATCTCAAGAGAAAAGGCTGAAGATTTCTTTTCAGGTAATGCTGCAATACTTGAGGGCTTCAACATCGCGTTTATAAGCCAAGATGACAAAATTATATACCAACATGGTCATGTAAAATTTTCCGCTCAACACGGGACAAATAAAGATGCGTTTGGCCAACTAAGAATATGGCAGCCCGAAGGAAAAATGGCAAATATGCGTCGTTGGGCGGAAGGTGAATATTACTTAAAAACAACCGTAATATTGAATGATGAGTTAGCGAGTTTAATCATTAGTTATTCCGCACACCCCATAGTGGAATATATTGAAAAACACAAACTTAGAACCATGGTAAGTCTAACAATTTTGCTCATAGCAGCATTACTAGTTTCTAGATTCCTCACAAGTCTTTTAATTGGCCCAATCACCCGGCTAGCAGAAGCAAGTGCATCCTTAAAAGATAAGGTCGGAAAGGGAAATTACTTCCATTTTCCAGACAGTAGCATTCTTGAATATGATAACCTTGCAAACTCTCTGCAAAGAATGTCTGAATCCATTAATAAGTCTTTCAAGAAACAAATTGACTTAAGCAACAGCCTTGAAGAACGTGTAAAGCAAAGAACAGCCGAACTAGAACGGTTATCAATGGTTGCAAGTCAAACGACCAACGCCGTAGTGATCACCGATGCAAAAGGGATCATTGAATGGGTAAATGAAGGTTTTACCCGGATGACAGGCTTTAAAGCTAAAGAAGCCCTAAATAGAACCCCTGGTTCCTTCCTTCAAGGTCCAGATACAGATCGCTCTACAGTCTCTCGCATAAACGAATCTATTCAGCGAGGAGTTGGCTTTCATGAGGAACTCATAAATTATCATAAAGACGGGTTCCCATATTGGACAGAAATCACATGCACCCCAATTCTAGATCAGGATCATAACATTAGTGGCTTTATTGCCATTCAAAATGATATTACCCAGCGTAAAAAGGATTTAGAGACGCTCATTGAAGCACGCAAACAAGCCGAAACAGCTAATCTTGCAAAAACAAACTTCCTCTCCACGATGAGTCATGAAATTCGTACGCCCTTAAACGGCATTCTTGGCATGGCACAACTCATTGCAAATTCAGAACTTTCCACAGATCAACGTGATAAAATAAGCACAATTCAACAATCTGGACATACTCTACTTTCAATCATCAATGATGTCTTGGATATGAGTAAAATTGAAGCTGGTAAAATTGAACTTGAGACAACCGCTTTCAGCCTCTCCCACATGCTCTCTAGCAGCATTTCTGCCTTACACAGCCTAGCGCAAGAAAAGGGATTACATTTTCGAATAAATGAAACCGGAACCTGCCCAAATGTGCTGATGGGTGATCCCATTCGAATCCGACAAATCATATGGAACCTGCTCAGCAATGCTATCAAATTTACTGATAAAGGTAGTGTATCAGTTAACATCAACTGTAACTCTCAAGATTTCAATCAATTTGTAAGCGAGACACGCGATACCGTTATCCATTTACAAATAAAAGATTCCGGCAAAGGCATAGATCAGAAGCGACAAGAGTCTATCTTCGATCCATTTATCCAAGAGGATAACACGATCACTCGAAGTTATGGTGGTACGGGCCTTGGGCTATCTATTGTCACCAACATTATTGAATTAATGCATGGCAGTATTCATCTGCAAAGCGAGGTAGGACAAGGAAGTACATTTGACGTTTACCTCCCTTTAGATAAGGCCCCGCTGGAAGAAATAGAAAAAATAGAAGAAATAAATAAAGAGAGTGTAGATATTATTCCACCTGCACATGATATATTAATTGCCGAGGATAACCCAACAAACGCTATGATAGCACGTGCTTTCCTTGAGAAATTTGGTCAGCATGTACGTATCGCAGAAAATGGACGTGTTGCGATACAAGAAATTCGAAAGCAAAAACCCGACTTCGTGTTTATGGATATTCATATGCCGGAAATGGACGGTATAGAAGCTACGATAGAATTACGTAAATCTGATCGCTACAAAGACATGCCAATCATTGGTTTAACCGCAGAAGCATTCTCGGATCGACATGCAGAATTTATGCAAGCTGGCATGTCTCGCGTGATTACAAAACCTTTCACTGAGATACAATTACAAAAGGCCATCATTGAGTTCTTACCCGAAGAAATCATTGCTAAATCCAAAAAGATCACAACTTCTCATCATCTTGATTTCGCAGAAGACGTGCCTGCCCTATTAATTGGGGAAGAAGGAAAATTGCGAGAAACAATTGATAGTTTAGGGATTGAGGCGTTCTTGCCAGTACTGGCAGTTGCACCTGAGAATATCGCAAAGCAAACAGCCAAGTTAAAAGAAGCCCTAAAGCGTAAGAGTTATACAGAAGCTAGTGAAGCAGTCCATGCGATCAAAGGTATATCCGCCTCATTATTCGCACCAAAACTAAATAGCCTATGCGTAGACTTTGAAACATCTCTGAAAGATAGAAATTTAGAAAATCTGGATATTGATATGTTCAAGGAAGTTGTTAAACAAACCAATAACTGGTGGTCTAACATTCAAAAAGAGCTGGAGATGGGAAAACGCAATAAGCGTAGAAGTTAATCCCTGAGTTTTACAAAAAACTCTTTCAATTGTTTTGCACATTCTTCTTCACGCATACCGCCTATCACTTCAGGTTTGTGATGACAGGTTTCTTTTTCATAGAAACGTGCGCCATGTTCTATGCCACCGCCTTTTGGGTCATAAGCCCCAAAGAAAACACGCCCGATACGACTATGAGAAATAGCAGAAGCACACATAGTGCAGGGTTCTAAAGTAACATAAAGATCGCAATTCTCTAAACGCAGTTGATTAAGTTTTTGAGAGGCTTCTTTCATTACAAGCATCTCTGCATGGGCAGTTGCATCCTTCCATTCTTCAACTCTATTGCCAGCTGCGGCAATAACTTCACCAGTCTCTCTTATTACAATGACAGCACCTACGGGAACCTCCCCGCGTAAAGCTGCTTGACCAGCTTCTTGAAGCGCAATTTCCATAGGTGAAATATTTTGAGACATAATTCGCTTTATTCCCTTTAAAAGCTAAGTTTGCAGATTGCACCAAAGCCCCATAATCGTTATTAACTATGCTCAGTCTCTAGGATAAGCTATAGATAATAAATAATTTCATCCCTATCACAGGACCACCTCATATGACCAGCCCAACAGAAACAGCAGAAGAAAAAGAAACACAACCTGCTGAAAAGCAACGCATTGCGAAAGTTATGGCACGTGCGGGGCTTTGCAGTCGTCGCGACGCAGAAAAATGGGTTGAAGAAGGCCGTGTATCCGTAAATGGTGAAATCATCAAATCGCCAGCTTTGAATGTGGGTGATGAAGACGAAATTGAAGTCGATGGTAAGGCTTTGCCAAAGATAGAGCCTCCACGTCTCTGGCGCTATCATAAGCCTGTTGGGTTAGTGACCACTTCCAAGGATGAGCATGGTCGTTCGACCGTGTTTGATAATCTCCCAAAAGAAATGCCGCGGGTTATTTCCGTTGGTCGGCTTGATATCAATTCCGAAGGATTGCTTCTTCTCACGAATGATGGAGAACTGGCACGTAAATTAGAACTTCCCGAAACGGGCTTACGTCGCACATATCGTGTACGCGTGCGTGGCATCGTAGATGAAAAAAAACTCGCGATGCTGGAAGATGGCATCGTTGTTGATCGTGTGCATTATGATGCCATCAAAGCCACCGTTGAACGTCAACAGGGATCAAATGCGTGGTTGGAAGTGACCTTAACCGAAGGGAAAAACCGCGAAATTCGCCGTGTAATGGAACATATTGGCTATAGCGTTAACCGATTAATCCGTGTGCGTTATGGCTATTTCTTCTTAGGTCAGTTGCCACGTAATAATGTAGATGAAGTTAGCCCTGCTGAAGTTCGTAAACTGCTAGGGAAACCGGCCCATAAGGGGGCAAAGGCAAAACCTAAAAAAGCACGCCCACGGTCCAAAGGTTATAAACTTGCTAAAAAAACTGCAGCTAAAAAGGGATTTGCTAAGAAAGCATTTGGCAAAAATGCGCTTGCAAAACATGCTGGAAGCAAATCAGCCCCCCCTAAAAAAGCTTTCTTACAGAAACGCGAAGCCAGTAAAAAGCCCGCAGGTAAGCCCACACAAAAAAGAGGTAAGTAATGCGCATTATCTCTGGTCGTTTTAAAGGAGCAAAACTGGAAGCTCCAAAAGGACATGACACGCGTCCAACATCTGATCGTACGAGAGAATCTTTATTTAATCTTTTATTAAATGGGAAATTCTCCAAACAATTACGTAATCGTCCTTTCGCTGATATCTTTGCGGGTACAGGCGCTGTTGGTTTAGAAGCCATCAGCCGAGGCGCATCCAAAGGATACTTCCTTGAAAATGGCCGCCATGCTTTACCACATCTGGAAGCCAATATAACAAAATGCCGTGTTGAAGATGAGGCACGTATTTTTCGTGTAGATGCATCCAAACCACCACGGGCACCGGAAGCATGCGGTATTATCTTTATTGACCCCCCTTACGGGAAAGACCTCATCAACATTTGTTTAACCCCACTGATTGAAAAAGGATGGCTTGCAGAAGATGGAGTAGTTATTACTCAAGGTCATCCGGCCGATCCAGTTTCTGTGCCCAAAGGTTTTGAAATCGCAGATGAACGAAAATATGGCGCGGCCCTTTTGTTTTTCCTGAAACGAATCTCATAAAATAAAAATCATGAAAAACTTTGACCAACATTTCCGTGAAGAATTCCTCGACCTGCTCACATGGCGCCGGGACGTGCGTCACTTCAAGACCGATCCCTTGCCGGATGGGAAGATGGAAGAACTTATTAATTATGCCAACATGGCGCCTTCTGTTGGATTAAGTCAGCCATGGCGTTTTGTTGAGGTTTCAAGTTCCGAAAGCCGTGCAAAGGTTTTAAAAGTATTTGAATCAGAAAACGATAAAGCCTTAAACGATTATCATGGTGAAAAGGCAAAGCTATATGCTTCTTTGAAGCTATCTGGCATGAAAGAAGCGCCGATCCAGTTGGCTGTTTATTGTGACCCAGATCCGGAAAAAGGGGCAGGTCTAGGTCGTAAAACAATGCCTGAAACATTGGCCTATAGCTGTACAATGGCGATCCACACTATGTGGTTAGCCGCGCGTGCCCAAGGGATTGGTCTTGGCTGGGTTTCTATTATTGATCCAGACAAAATCAACACCATTTTGGATGTCCCTGCAGATTGGCAACTGATTGGGTATTTCTGTATCGGTTATCCTGTCTATGTGGATGACAAACCAGAATTGGAACGTAAAGGTTGGGAAGCAAGGGAAGCGCCAGTTATTCTGAGAAAATAATCAACGCTTCCGACTTGGTTTTCTATTCAGGCACCTCGTCTCTATCTTCCTTACCATAGTCTCTAATCACCGATGCAACACGTAAACGATAATCCTGAAAGATACCGTTACGTCCGCTTTGTTGAGCTGCTCTATGTGATTTTAATCCCCGCCATTTCTTGACTGCTGTTTCATTTTTAAAAAATGACAATGACAAGATTTTGTCAGGATCAGTTAAACTCTGGAACCTTTCCACAGAAATAAATCCGTCAATTCTGACCAATTCCTTTTTTAAGGCTGCAGCAATATCCAGATATTCCTGCTTTTTTTCGGATTTTGGGTACACTTCAAAAATAACGGCTATCATAGCTTCGCCAATTTACTATGTGGACCTGACGCCAGTTTTAGAAAACATCGATCCTCTCGAAGGATAAATTTTTCCTTCATGGCGAACTCATAGTTCTCCTTACCGAGTGGATCCGCGGCAAGGCGCTCTCTATAAGCTTCATATTCCGCTAAATTTTCAATATTATAAACGCCATAAGCAAGTGTAGAGCTACCTTCATAAGGCGCATAATATCCAACCAAATCAGCACCATTTCTCGGGATAGCCTGCCCCCAATTAGCCGCATACTCCATAAACTCAGCCTTCTTGGTAGGGTCAATCTGATAACGGATAAAACATGTAATCATCTTTAACTTCTTTCATAACAATATCGATATGCATATGATTACATATTGCATCGGAAAAATGCTTCGATTATGATCGAATGATGAAAGAAGGACCAGATATAGCACTATTAGGCACCATGATTGGTGATCCAGCACGCGCGAATATGTTGATTGCTCTTATGAGTGGGAAAGCATTAACCGCGAGTGAGCTGGCTAATGAAGCTGGTATTATGCCTCAAACGGCCAGTTCTCATCTAGCGAAATTAGAACAGGCTTTTATGGTAAAAGCCACGAAACAAGGGCGTCATAAATACTTCACCCTCAAAAATAATGACGTTGCCCATTTGTTGGAAACCATGATGGGCTTGGCAGCACAAAATGGCCAGTTGCGAACCCGCACAGGTCCTAAAGATCCTGCGCTGCGTCATGCTCGTGCCTGCTACTCACATCTTGCGGGTGAACTGGCTGTATTTGCGTATGATCAGCTGATCGAAAAGAAATATATGGAAGCTTCAGAAAATGACGAAGAAGCTTATCTGACCGCAGCTGGCAAAGATTTCTTTGAAGCATTCGGTCTAAATCCAGCTAGTCTTCAAAAACCTTCTAAACCTTTATGCAAACCTTGTTTGGATTGGAGTGCCCGACGCCATCATCTAGCAGGTGATTTGGGCGGAGCTTTATTAGACAAAATATTAGACCTCAAATGGGCTAGTCGCGAGCCATCTTCTAGAATAATTAAGTTTACAAAGGTCGGAGAACAACAGTTCAAAGATTTATTTGTAAAAGGATAATCTTATCCAGCTTCTTCAATGCGTTTTGTAGCTTGTCGCGTCACAATCAAAACAGCAAAAATCAAGAAGAATAGAACCACCGCGCCGACGTAATAAGGCATATCCGCTCCGAAATGCGCAAAAACAAATCCTGCCCATGCAGGCCCAGGTACACGCGCCAATGCAGTTGCTGCTTGTGCAGCGCCCATCACACCACCTTGATTCTGGGCAGATGCCAAACGACTAAATAAACTTTGCATTGCGGGATTATGTAGCCCCATCGCCAATGCCAAGGCCCCCATCACAAAGTAAATGCCATTTTCCCCCGTAATTTGTGTCATAATTAGGAAAGACAGAAAAAGAAAACCGACACCAAGCAATACAACTTTGGCTTCACCACGTTTTCGAACGATGCGTCCAATACCGCCTTGCACAATGGCTGTGACGACGCCAGCGAAAACAAGATATAACCCAACATCCCGTGGTCCAAGGCCAAATTTATCCGCAGCCCAAAAAGCAAATGTTCCTTCAATTGCTGTAAACATTAATGAAACCGCAAAATAGACAGCAAGCAAACGCGCTAACACACCATCTTTTAAGACCCTACGCATCGGCATACGTGCCGTGATGTCTCTATGACGTTCAGGCTCTTTTACAAAGATCAATGCAACTATCAATGATAATGCAGCCATAGCAGCTGCAATATAAGCAGGTGTGGTAAAATCTGGGTTATCAATACTTCCAACCGACCAAGCCCCTAATCCTGGACCAATCGTAAATCCGATACCAAATGCCGCGCCCAACATGCCCATACCTTTGGCCCGATTTTCTTGCAATGTTACGTCCGCAACAAAGGCTTGTGAAGTTGCAAGCCAGCCAGCTGTAAAACCGGCAAAAGCACGACTTGCAAAAATTTCCCATAGAACGGAAGCATGCGCCAACCAGAGATAGGCAATAACCGTGCAAAGCGCCGATAAAAGCATCACAGGCTTGCGCCCTATCTTATCTGACAAGCTCCCCCAGAATGGGGTAGAAAAAAACGCTGCTGCAGAGAATGTAGAAAAAACTAAAGCTGCTGTAAATGCATCAGCATCCATACTTTTTGCATAGAATGGTAAAATAGGAATAACTGTTCCCAAACCAATGATACTAATACCGGTAGCAAGGGCGACAGGCGCCAGTTTTTTCATTTCGCTCATGGCGGACTTTCTTAGAATATCTATAAACGCGAACAGGTTTAGCGTCGACCAAAGAGTTTTTCAATATCTGAAAGGGCTAATTCCACATAAGTCGGACGACCATGATTACACTGTCCGGAATGCGGAGTTGCTTCCATTTGACGTAATAATGCGTTCATCTCTTCCAAAGACAAACGCCGACCTGAGCGCACAGAGCCATGACATGCCATGGTACCACAGACCTCTTCTACCTTTTCCTTCAAGCTGAAAGTACCGCCAAGATCCATAAATTCATCGGCAAGATCTTTGACTAACCCTTGAACATCAACCTCACCTAATAGCGAGGGGGTCTCACGGACAGCTACAGCACCGGGTCCAAAACTTTCCAAAACCAAACCGAACTTTTCAAGATCTTCTGCACGATCAACCAAGGCCTTAGCGGCTTCGTCATCCATCTCAACAATTTCAGGGATTAACAATCCTTGGCGGGCGACACCTGTTTCTGACATGGCGTTTTTCATGCGTTCATAAACCAGACGTTCATGGGCTGCATGTTGATCCACCAACACAATGCCTTTGTCAGTCTGAGCAACAATATAGGTTTCATGTAGCTGTGCTCGCGCGGCACCTAAAGGATAGCTTTGTAATTGCTGTGCTTTTTGATCCATCTGCGTGTTTGTTTCTGCATAAGATCCACTAGCGGGTGCAGCTGGTTCAAACGTTGGTGCATCGGTAAAACTCGTACCAATATCACTCTTTGGTGTTGGCTGGTTTAGACCTTCAGCAGACGGTGATTGAAATTGATACGCTTGTTCCGCCATACCCGTATTTAATGGTTGAGCCTGATAATTATATGCCCCGCTCCCAGTTCGCCCACTATAGCGACTAAATCCTCCTAAAGGACGTTGAGGCATAGCAGATAATGGTAAGCTCGCAACATCTCCTTCGCTCTTGATCGCACCTAAAGCGGCTTGAGACACCGTTGTCGAGGCTCGATGGCCTGCCTCCGCCAATGCATGTTTTAAAGCACCAACAATCAATCCACGAACAGAAGCAGCATCACGAAAACGCACTTCCGTTTTTGCAGGATGTACATTCACATCAACGGCACGTGGTTCTGTTTCAAGGAACAAGGCCAACATCGGATGTCTGTCTCTTGCCAAAAAGTCCATGTAAGCCGCTCGCACTGCCCCAGTCAGCTGCTTATCCTTTACCGGACGCCCATTCACGAATAGAAATTGCATCATCGCGTTACCACGATTCAAAGTTGGTAACCCCGCAAAACCAGTAAGTCGAATACCTTCACGTTCTGCATCAATAGGCAGTGCATTTTCCGCAAATTCACGTCCCATAATATCGCCAAGACGCTTTAATCGTTGATCAAGAAAGTCACCTTGTTTTCCCATTACGCGCAAACGGTCACGATTACCATCGTTTAAAGTAAAACTAACCCCCGGATGGGCCATAGATAGGCGTTGTAATACATCAATAACAGCAGATGTTTCAGCCCGTTCAGATCGCATGAATTTTAATCTGGCAGGTGTGGCAAAGAAAAGATCACGCACCTCTATACGCGTTCCATTACTTCCTGAAGCAGGTTCGGGACCAGACACGGCACCACCTTCGATATGAATTGCCCAAGCTTCAGACGCCCCTTCAGTGCGACTGGTAATTGCCATCCGACTGACAGAACCAATAGAAGGTAAGGCTTCCCCGCGGAAACCTAATGTGGAAATAAAGAACAAATCATCATCTGGTAATTTAGACGTCGCATGGCGTTCGATCGCCACTGGTAATTCTTCCGGGGACATACCACATCCATCATCCACAACACGGATCAAGGAACGACCACCCTCACGAATGGTAACATCAACACGGCTCGCGCCCGCATCAATGGCATTTTCCACTAATTCTTTGACAGCAGATGCAGGGCGTTCAACAACCTCGCCAGCGGCAATACGGTTAATAACCTGATCAGGAAGACGACGAATTGCCATAGGTAAATCTCAAAAAGAATATATAATACTAAAAGAAGGACGTGAGCCTACTGCGATTCGCCCATTTCTGTCATATATTGGCGAATAAGAATTTTACCTTCTTCAACAGCGGGTTGATCATAAGGATCAACATCTAACATATCGGCGGCTAAAATTGTTTCCAGCATGAAATGCATCATTAAAGCGCCCATGGAATATTCATTAATTTCATCTAACGTCAAACGACGCACAGGCTTGCCATTCTTCGCCAAAGTCTCCGCAGTCGCCCGACGGGATGCTTCCATTAATTCCCCCATTGTGCGGCCAACCATAAATGAAAGTTTCGGATCCTTGGCTAAATCCGCACAAATCGGACTGCCTCCTGAAGATACAGGCCCACCAAGAACTGTAAACATCTTATCAGACGGGCCGTCTAACCATAATTGCAGCTGACTGTGTTGATCCACAGGCCCCGTCGCATAAATCGGAGTCGTCCCCTTACCATTTTTACCCAAACTTTCAGCCCAAAGTTGACGATACCAACGTGCCAATGACCCTAAACGATCACTATAAGCAAGCATCACAGAACTGCTTATTTTTCTTTCTAGTTCCAACCCCACCGAGATCGCGGCACCAACCGCAGCCGGACAATCACGTGGATTTTCAACTTCTAGGGCATTTTTCAAAACTTCTTCTGCACCTTTACGAACCAGTTGTGGCACAAGCCCGACTATCATTGCAGGTAGCATTCCCACCAAACTCAGGACTGAATAGCGCCCACCAACTTTGGGATCGTGATCCAATACAGGCAAATCAAACCGTTCTGCTAGATCACGCATGGGATTTTTACCCGGTTCAGTGATAATCGTGAAATGACTTGGCAATTTTTCATCACCAAGCGCATCACGGAACTTAGGTAGGAAAGCCAGAAACTGCATCACAGTTTCTGTTGTACTACCAGATTTTGAAATTGCGATAATACCAGTTGTTTCAGGATTCAATTTTTCGATTAAAGCTTCAAAAACAAATGGGTCTACATTGGTAACAATATGCAGATTAGGAACAGTTCGCTTTTCTTCCCCTTGCGATACTTTGGGTGTAGCCATTTCAAATAAAGCACGACCGCCAAGAGAGGACCCACCTGTCCCTAAAATCACCACATCTTTGAAATTACGGCGATAATGCTCTGCAACAGGCACAAGCTCTGCTAAATCATCGTCTTTTTCAGGTAAGTGTAGCAAAGGCAGACTGCCATTAGCATATGCAGTCTTAAGGTTTTCCATACCAACCTTAGCCTGTCTCAATAGCATCTCATATTTTTTATTAGTTAGACCGCCAGAACCAATCGTATCTGCCAGACAATCCCCAATATCTTGGGCATAAGGAAGTGTGGTATTTATCATGGCGCTAATCTAGACAGTTTCGCGTCTAGGTTCAAGTGACAATCTAATGTCATAAAACGAGCTAAATCTCTATTTAGCCATTCCTAAAATAATATGCCATGCATCTTCGGGAATTGGCATAACCGAAAGACGAGATTGTTTGATTAAGGCCAGTTCGGAAAGTCTTGGATCGCTCTTAATCATTTTCAGGCTAACAGGCATTTGGACGGTTTTCAAAGCCTTCACAGAAACCATTCCAAACCGCCCCGTAATATCAGTTGGATCAGGATGATATTCCTTACAAACTTCAACGATGCCAACTATTTCTCGTGTCTTACCCGAATGATAGAAAAAAACCTGATCTCCAAGTTTCATTTCCTTCATGAAATTTGAAGCTTGATGATTACGCACACCATCCCAACCTTCACCTTCCTCACCTGTTTCAACTTGTTGCTCCCAAGACCAGGTTTCAGGTTCAGATTTCATCAACCAATATTTCATGAAAAACTCCTCTTGTCAGATTAGGAATTCGCTTCCTCTTCCTCCGAAGGACCGTTATCTCCTTCATCAGGCTCAAAGAATTCTTCAAACAATTCTTCGACTGTATCTGGTTGATCATCTTCTTCAGGTTGCCATTCCGTTACATCGACGTCCGGATTTAAGACCGCAGAAAGTGGGTTAGGCGAAAGTATAACGTGATCTGCTTGTTCTTCCACTGGGATAGATGCGCGCTGTGTCATACGATAGAGTGCAAAGACAAAGATAATTGTAAAAGCGGCACCAGGTGTTAACAAATAAAAGGCATCTCCCCAAAACTCCATAGTGTAGCCTACAATAGCTGGTCCAAGTAACGCACCCACACCACCAATCATCACCATCGTACCACTTGCAGCCACCATCTGCGCTGGATTCAAATAGTCATTTGTATGTGCAATACATAAAGAATAAAGAGGTTGAGATAATCCCCCAAGAACCAAGAATGCCAAATACATCTGCCACCCCGGTTCCACAAATTGAGTTGTAGCTGCAGCAGCAACAGCCGAAGCCAAAGCCACGCCAGCCAGCACTTTACGTCGATCCAAACGATCTGATAACCAACCGATCGGCCATTGAGAGATCAAAGTCCCCCCCATGTAAGCTGTGATCATGAAGGTGGTTTCCTGAATGCTTAGACCAATATTGGCCGCATAAATCGCCCCAAGCATAAAGGCGCTACCAAGTCCAAAGTTCGTTAAAAACATCCCCACAACACCAAGCGGAGAAACCGTATAAACCATTTTTACGGTCGCATTTTCCGACTGCTCAAAACTTGGCGCAGGTGAAACGGACGTCAAAATTGGTATTACAGAGAGGCTGATCATTACAGATACAAGCGTAAATAACTCAAAACTATTCGGATCACCCAAGTTCAAGGCCAATGTTGCAACAGTTACGGACCCCATCATGACAAGCATATAGACGGACATCATTTTGCCACGGTTTTCGTTGGAGGAGGCTTCATTCACCCAACTTTCACAGACCACATATAATCCAGCATATGCCAAGCCAGTAATCAGCCTCATGAAAAACCAGACCCATGGATCAATGACGACAGCATGCACAAGAATGGAAATGGAAGCTAAGGATGCCAACGCACCAAAAATACGAATATGTCCAACGCGACGAATAAAAAACGGGATAATAATTGCGCCAATTAAGTATCCTAGAAAATATCCAGTACCGATCAAACCTGTGATTGACGTTTCAAAACCTTCCAACTTCATCCGGATACCAATCAAAGTACCCTGCATCCCATTGCCGAGCATAATAAAGCTCAACCCTAAAAACAGGGCCCAACATCCACGTACAGCAGCCAACATTGGCAATACTCCTAAGCGTCGAAAGGTTTTGTAAAAACACTTTAAAATTATGAATGATAAAAATGAAGCAGGCTTATGCTATGAGCCGCCTGTTTCTGATTATCAATTCACGTCTCATATTCCCCCATACGCGACTTTTGAAAAAAAAGCGCTAAAAAAATTCAATTTTGGTGATTTTTTTTACGCGCAAATAAAAACACCCGCAGAAATCTGCGGGTGTTTCAAACAGTTAGATATCAGTTAAGCGATTAGTCGTCGCTATTCATAATACCCAAAATGTTAAGAACATGAATAAACATGATCACGAAGCTACTGTATAACTGCAACGCACCCATGATACCCAAGCGACGTGCCACTTCTTCAGAAGGTGCAGACAAATACATGGATTTAATTTCTTGTGTTTCATATGCTGTCATACCAGCCAACAAGATCACCATCGCAAAGGAAACACCCAAGCTAAGAAGTGTGCTACCAAGGAAAATATTGACAACAGCCAAGATCAAAATACCGATCATTGCCATCATCATAAACTGTCCCATGCCACTCAGATTTTTCTTAGTTGTATAACCAACCAAGCTAGCACCAGCAAACATACCAGCAGAAATCAAGAAAGCACGTGCTACGATCATTGGGTTTGTGTTCAGATACATCGCAACCATCGGCGCAATACCAAGCGCAAGTAACGCTGCGTAAGCCCAGAACATACCTTGCGCTGCGCCCATGCTTTTGGACATGATAACTTTTGGTGCGAACCAACCAACACCAATAGAAGCTAGCAAGAAGACAAATGAAATCGGCATCAATGCCTGTAAAAGCGCCATATTAGTGGCAACAAAGAAACAGATTAAACCTGTAACACCAACACCAAGTGCCATCAAGTTATACACTTTAAGCATATGCGAACGCAAACCTGCGTCGATTTCAGCATTAGATGCATCGCGTTCAATCGTCATATTGAAACGTGGATCAACAGCCATTTTTCTTCCCTTTTCCATAGTGTTGTCCGAAATTGGACATACAAATAATTTTTACGGTTCACCTATAGTGAATCGCTGCCTGTGGCTAATATGGGGAGGAATGAAACAAAATTCAATAGTTTTCGTCCCATTCTTCACAAATAGCACAGGAAAGAGTTCTTAGTCATTTCTGAGATACGGACTCGCCTTTGTTCCCAAAGCGGACCAGGCGCTGATTCCACCAAGCATCACAGTCGTTAAAACAGATAAAACAAGCACAAGAATAAGCGCTTCAGGTAAGAAGGTCCATTCAGCTTCCATAAAGCCTGTGATCACTGCCCAAGATGCAAGAGCACCGAATCCAGCTGCAATAATTGCCGTGATCGTTCCCATGATGACATATTCCAAAATATAAGCTGACATCACATCCTTACGGGTAGCACCAATAACTTTTAACAACACAGATTCATAGATCCGTTTCTGACGTCCTGCGGCAATTGCCCCTGCCAGAACCAGGACACCAGCTGCAATCGCAATAGATGCAATCACCCGCACTGCGACACCAAGTTGAGCCACAATTTCTGCGACACTTTCTAGAACTTCCTTTACGCGGATACTGGATACATTTGGAAATTTATCAACGATGGCACGCTCCAGCGCGTTTTCCTGACTTTCTTCAATATGGGCCGTGGAAATATAACTTTGCGGAGCCTGTTCCAACATTCCCGGTGAGAACACCATTACGAAATTGATCCCCATTGAGGTCCAATCAATCTCTCGTAAATTGCCAATGGTCACATCTACTTCACGGCCTAGAATATTCACTGTTAGCTGATCACCAATATCAAGCCCTAGATGTCCTGCCGCTTCTGCATCAAAGGAAACAAGTGGATCACCTGAATAATCTTCTGGCCACCAGCTCCCCTTTACAATCTTCCCATTTTCCGGCGGCGTTCTAGACCATGTTAATCCGCGATCACCGCGTAAAATCCACGCAGCTTCTGGTGGCGGGGTAATATCCTCAACAGGGGTACCTTTTAAAGCGGTTAAACGCCCTCGTAGCATTGGTGTATCTTCGGATTTAGAGACACCCGGGAAATCCGTCATCAAATCACGGAAATCATCAATCTGATAGGGTTGAATATCGATAAAGTAAAATCCGGGCGCTTCGCCACGTAAAACTTTACCGACTTGATTATTTAAATTTCCTTCGATTAAAGCAATAGATGCCATGACGGTCAAACCAAGGCCAAGAGAGACAACAACACTTGCGGTCGGTGATCCCGGTCTGTGCAAATTATCCATTGCCAAACGGAAACGCATATTTCTAGACCGAGGCATGGCTTTAGCTAAACGCATCACGATCCAAGCGGTCACACGGAAAACCAACAAAGCGCCAATAGCACCAATCACAAAAACCATCGCTAATTTCGGTTGATCCGCCGTCATAATAGCTAGAGCCCCCAATACCAGCGCTAATACGAATACGACCAAACTATTGCGCCAGCCAATTTTTCCGTCAAGCGCTCCCATCTTAGATCTGAACAAATCGGCGGCTCTCACCATTTTGGCACGTGCTAGAGGTAAGAAACTGAACAATACGACAGTCAGCAATCCATATAGAACAGCTAATAATACAGGCATTGGATAAAAACCAATATCAAGGTTAACTGGTAAACGTCCATCTAACAAAGGAGCAACAACCATTGGTGTTACAGACCCAATAAAGGCACCTAATAAGGTACCAATGACACCTAAAGCTAAAAGTTGACTCAGATAAGTTAAGAAGATCAAACGGGAAGATGCACCAATACATTTCAGTGTCGCAATCACGCCCGTGCGGCTTTCAAGATAGGCACCAACAGCATTCCCGATACCAACACCACCGACAAGGAGCGCCGTTAAACCGACCAATGTTAAAAACATGCGTACACGATCAACGAAGCGTTGAATATTTGGTGCCGCATTTTCTAGATCACGAATACGCCATCCAGCTTTGGGGAACTCCGCCTTCACCTGATCAACGAAACCTGTCACCGCTTCAGGGTTTTGAATGGCAAGCCGCATATGATAGCGGATCAAACTTCCCGGCACGACCAGCCCCGTTTCATCCAAGGCTCCACGTGCGATAATCACACGCGGCCCAAGGTTAAAAGCCTGTGTACCACGATCAGGTTCATTATCGATTAAGTGAGATACATAAAGTTCAGCATCACCAATGCGGAACCCTTCACCAATGGACAATGAAAGCCGTTCCAATAATGACGGTCCAATTGCAGCAGGCCAGCGCCCCTGCTCGTCCTTTAAGTCATGATCAAATATTGTGCCGGATTTTGTCGCTAATTCCCCAAAGAGGGGATAAGCATCATCAACCGCTTTAAGTTCAACCAGCCGACGATCTTCGCCATCCATTCGTATTGCCATTGCCCGCATTTGCGCGACTTGCGATTGGCTTAGCGTATTTGCCTCCATCCATGCTTCTTGATCTGCTGAAAATTCATGATGGGTAAGACGCAAATCAACATCCCCCCCTAAAAGTTTTCTAGCATCTCTTTTCAAGCCATCTTCAATGGCACCACTTATACTGCCAACACCGGCGATCGCCGCAACACCCAGTGTTAAACAGGCTAAGAAAATACGAAAGCCAGCTAACCCGCCGCGTAATTCACGCTTGGCAATGGAAAGAGCTTGTTTTAAATCCTTCATAAACATGTTTTATGCATCCATGCTTTCAAGTTCTGTCAAATTGCCATCTGCCATCCGCACAATACGGCTACATTTTTCAGCCAGTTTCGGATCATGTGTAATTAAAACCAAGGTAGATCCCAAATCTTTGGACAAAGAAAACAGCAAATCCATAATTTTCTGTCCCGTATCGCCGTCTAAATTACCCGTCGGCTCATCTGCCAAAAGCAACCGAGGCTTAGACGCCACGGCGCGTGCAAGTGCCACACGTTGTTGTTCCCCGCCAGATAACTGCGCAGGATAGTGATCAAGACGATGCCCTAGCCCAACAGCTTCCAAACCTTCTTTTGCTTGTTCCATCGCATCTCTTCGCCCAGAAAGCTCCATAGGCATTGCAACATTTTCCAATGCGGTCATTGTTGGAATTAAATGGAAATCCTGAAAAACAATACCGACATTATCACGACGAAATAGGGCCAACCGATCTTCATTCATAGATGTTAAATCTTCGCCGCAAACAGTAATCTTACCGCCTGTTGCAGCCTCAAGGCCTGATAACACCATTAACATTGAAGTCTTACCAGCGCCACTGGGGCCAACCACGGCAACCACTTCACCTGAAGAAACTTCTAAATCAACTCCCCTTAGGATATTGACCTCTCGGCCCTCAACCCCCAATTTAAGGGTTACATTATCAAGTTGGATCACGGTTGATTGATTATTACCAGTCATGGTCATATGATTTAACTCCACCCAAAGCCCTGTTTGCGGTTAAAAAAATAAAAAGGCTACATTTTATGAAGACTGTATCTGTCCTAACCCAAGGATATGGGATCAAGTCCCGCTATTACAATCACTTCCTTGCTTTATTTCTTGCAGTTTTTTGCATTTTCTTTGCACAAAACGCCTATGCAGGTATGCGGATTCTTGCTTTAGGCGATAGCTTAACCGCAGGATACGGTTTGCTTGAGAATGAAAGTTTTCCAGTTAAACTCGAAACTGCACTCAAAAAACGTGGACATAAAGATATCACGGTCATCAATGCGGGTGTATCCGGCGACACCACAGCGGGTGGCCTGTCCCGAGTTGGATGGTTAATGGCAGAAAATCCAGATGTCGTGATTTTAACTCTTGGTGGTAATGACGGTTTACGCGGACTTTCACCCAAACAAACACGTGAAAATTTAAAGCAGATCATTTTACGGTTTAAAAAAGCCAAAGTCCCTGTATTGCTGGCAGGTATGATGGCCCCCCCAAATTTGGGACGCGACTATTCAGAAAAATTTAATGGTTTATATGGTGATTTGGCACAGACCTATCGTACCTTATATTACCCATTTTTCTTAAAAGATGTGGCCGGGAAAAGCGTCTTAAATCAATCAGACGGCATCCATCCAAATGCTGATGGTGTCGATAAAATTGTCTCAAATATTCTACCATACACAGAAAAGCTTCTCACAAGGGCAAAATAGGCGTAAGCTATCAGAAACAATAAACAAAATAATATAAAAGGAGCACTGCCATGACCTTTTCTGCAACTCAAGCTGACTTTAGAGTTGGAATTGCACAAGCAGATGATTGGCACATGGCAGCCGCAGATATCCTTCGACAAATAGGATCGCCGACAGCTCAACACAGATTGGGTATAATATACGTAAGCAGTGCTTATGCCCACAATATGTCAGATATTGAGGTATTTTTTCGACAAACCACCGGTGTCCCTCATTGGGTTGGTTGTGTTGGTCATGGGGTATTAACCCATCGTGAAGAAATTTTTGAAGCACCAGCAATGACGGCTATGCTTTGTCCGATCCCTGAAGATGGCTTTCATGTCCTAAAAGAGATTCATGAAGACACAGAACCCGGTCTATCACATGCCTCTTCTTGGTTATCCCAAGTGGATGTCCTCTCGCATTACTCCATGCAGATCCAAGCAACAATGTCATCCCCGGCTTATTACAAGATATCACCCTAGAAAGCAGCGCTTACCTTGTTGGTGGTTTAACATCCACAATGGGGGAAGGTTCCCAATTAGCAGATGGCCTTGAAGGTAAAGGGATCAGCGGGGTCATGTTTTCCAATAGGATTGCCCCAATGATTACCGGGCTCACCCAAGGATGCAGCCCAATTGGCTCAATTCATCGCGTTACGGAATCGGAAGATAACATCCTGATCAGCCTGGATAATCGCCCAGCCCTAGAAGTATTTAAAGAAGAAATCGGCGATATTCTATCACGTGATTTGGAGAAAGTCGCAGGCTATATATTCTCGGCTCTACCAGTGGAGGGCAGTGATAAAGGCGACTATATGGTCCGTAATATTCTTGCAATCGACCCCGGACAACAAATGATTGCTATTGGGGCTGAGCTAGAACCCGGCGATGAAGTATTGTTTTGTAAGAGAGACACAGAAACAGCCGAAGAAGATTTACGTCGCTTACTCAAAGATTTGAGAAATAGAGCTGGCACGTCTCCCATCAAAGGTGGCGTCTATATTAACTGTGCAGGACGTGGCCCAAATCAATTTGGTGAAAACTCCCGTGAAATGGAAATCATCCGTGAAGAATTAGGCGATAATGTACCTATCACAGGCTTTTTTGCGAATGGTGAAGTAAGTTATGACCGATTATATAGCTATACAGGGGTTTTAACTTTATTCCTGTAACCTATATTATAGTAGGAATGAAAGCAGGGATCATCACTGATCTTCAATTGGGGATAATCTAAATATGGAAAAAAGACGTTTAGGTCGTACAGACCTTGATGTGAGCTTAATTTGCCTAGGCACAATGACTTGGGGCGAACAAAACACTGAAGCCGAAGGACATGAACAACTGGATTATGCCTTAAGCAATGGTGTTAATTTTATTGATACAGCGGAAATGTATGCCATTCCGCCGCGTAAAGAAACATATGGTGCAACAGAAACCATTATCGGCAATTGGTTTGAAAAAACTGGGCGTCGCAATGATGTCATTCTGGCCACGAAAGTTATAGGGGCCGCAGAACGTTTTCCTTATGTAAGGCCGGAACTAAATGATGGTCGCGTTGATCTTAATAGACCAAATATATTGGCTGCATGTGATGCCAGCTTAAAACGTCTTAAGACTGATCATATCGACCTTTATCAGATTCACTGGCCAAGTCGTGCAACTAACTTTTTCGGTCAATTAGGATATACACATCAAGAGGGCAAAGATGGTGTATCCATCGAAGAAACCATGAGTGCTATGGATGAATTGGTCAAAGCTGGTAAGGTTCGTCATGTAGGCCTTTCCAATGAAACGCCATGGGGTATGTTAGAACATATTCGCGTTGCAGAACAAAAAGACCTGCCACGCCCGCAATCCATCCAAAATCCATATAACTTATTAAAACGCGATTTTGAGGTAGGCTGTGCGGAAGTTTCCATTCGTGAAAATGTTGGTCTACTTGCCTATTCTCCACTTGCAATGGGTGCCTTAAGCGGTAAATATCTTGATGGTCAACGCCCGGAAGGTGCACGCATCAGCCTATGGCCTGAATATTTCCCACGTTACATTCGCCCGGGTGTGGAAGCAGAAATTGCGAAATATATGGAGGTTGCCAATGAAGCCGGATTAGACCCAGTTACATTAGCTTTATCTTTCGTGAACCAACAACCATTCGTGACTTCAAACATTATTGGCGCCACAACAATGGATCAGCTGAAAGTGGCAATAGGTAGTGCAAATACAATGCTAAGCGATGAAACGCTTTCTTCGATTCATAAATTACATTTAGACGTACCATATCCCGTGACTCACTAAGGATATAGTTGTCTTTTGGTCTT
>NZ_SMMC01000197.1 GCF_009711445.1 Curvivirga aplysinae
CTTATCTTTACCGGATGGCCAAGTATCAACATATCTCTCCCCATCTCTATACACAGCCCAGCAATATTCGTTATCTGTACCTTCGGAATAAAAACGTGTGCATAGCAGATCATCTGCGATACGCCACATCCCAAATAATTTGCTCTTGCCATTTTGATAAACGACACGTTTATCCGCTGAAAAATATTCAATAATAGGCACAGTTAAATTTCCAGCACTATCAGACAAATTCCCATATACAGTCTTTCCTGTGAAAACAGTGCGTAACTCATCATCATCAAGTTTAATTGCTTGTTCAGGAATTGTATTTGTCACACAGCCAACCAAAAACAGGCCCGTAATTAAAAGCACTATTTTCTTAATCATTTCTATATATCCCCAATTTATTAAAATTCACAATTTCTGCACGTATCTTGCACATATGATCGCCAATCCTACCTTTAAGATTAGCTTCTTCCCCAAATACTTTACCAATCAAGCTTACTTTTTGACGATGAGGGAACTTGAAATACCCCTCAATCTTTAAGACGTCTTGAGACATTCTCCGCACATTTAAGTCATAAAAATCTTCAACGACCTGTCCATCTTCAATAGCTTTATCAAAGATTCCAAAATCAGCACTTAAACAAGCCTCAGACTCAATCGTCAAAATTGCATGTTCGGCCTCTGCTATTTGCTTTTTAGCCCAATTTTGAATTTCTTCTTGTGTTAATGTCTGTGCAGACAATGTCACTGGTATAATAACAAACAAGAAAAAAAATATGCTTCGACAAACAATAAGTTTCATATCTCTCCTCGTTTCAAACTGAACTGACTTTTTTAACTTTTAGTAGAAATACAATCTAGACATTAACTACACTTACCCCAGGTCTAGTTGATAAGTTTTTCAACATCGCCATCTTTAAATATGTCAAATTCTGCTTGGACTTTCCCGCTATCCTTACCTGACGGGTGAACAACTAAGCTTTTGTTTTCAAGGGAATAAATTTCCCAACAATATTCCTTATCCGAGTTTGCTGTAAAATATCGCGTACAAAGTAAATCGTCTTTCACGCGCCATGTACCATATAAATTGAGTTTATTTTCTTTGTAAGCAACGCGTGTATCAGCCGCATAGTATTCCACAATGGGAACAGATAAATTCCAGTTTTTATCCGCCAACTTACCATATGCAGATTTTCCAGAATATGCATTTTGAATTTCATCCCCATTTAACTTCACAGCCTGCTTCGGAACTTGCCCTGTTACACATCCTGCAAGAACTAAACCACCGATAACCGTTATAGCCAATCTCTTGAACATTAAAACACTCTCCTTATTCGTGAAAATTATTTTCTATTGTTGAATTTTTATGGCATCCAGATTGTCTATACTGCCAGTTCCTTTGCATTTATGACTATTGCCAAACCATCGACCTTCAAAAGTTAAGTTATTTCCATCGATTTCGGCGATAAGCCATGCCTTTAACCTTTGCGTTCGAAGATGGTCCACATATCCCCGCATTATTAATTGATCTTGTAGATTTCTAGTAACATCAAACTCAAAGAAAGTTCCTGTTAGGACATTTTCAACAATAGGCAACGCAGTAAATTCAATGAAGACCTTATCTTTAATACAATCCACACGAGCCGACATAAGAGCGTAATCATTCTTTTTAATATAACTCTGGCTTTGCTGCATCGCCCATTGCTTCAGTTCTTCTGGTGTCATGGTAGACTGCGCCTCACTTGGTACAGCAAACAAAGTTACAGATAAAATCAATGAAAACAAAGAAATGATATTTTTCATATTCCCCCCTGAACATTCCAAAATAGAAGATAAACATCTTCACATTTCCTCGCAAGAATAGAATTTAATAATTAAAAAGCCGCCTCGGATCGAAGCGGCTTTCTTAATTTTTATCCTGTTTAGTGAGGCTTAGTTATCTAAAGCTTCTACAGGCATTTGGATTTTGATGTGAACATCTTCCAATTGATGATCGTCAACAGCAGCAGGTGCGCCCATCATCAAATCTTGCGCCATTTGGTTCATTGGGAAGGCTGTTACTTCACGGATGTTTTCTGTACCTGCCAACAACATCACGATACGGTCGATACCCGGTGCAGAACCACCATGCGGAGGTGCACCCAATTTCAACGCGTTGATCATGCCGCCAAAGCGTTCGTCAACAACTTCTGGGCCGTAACCTGCGATTTCAAACGCTTTATACATAACTTCCGGTAAATGGTTTCGGATCGCACCAGAAGAAAGCTCAATACCGTTACACACGATGTCATACTGATATGCATTGATTGTAAGAGGGTCTTGGTTTTCCAACGCATCCATACCGCCTTGTGGCATAGAGAATGGGTTGTGAGAGAAGTCAACTTTACCCAATTTTTCGTCATATTCGAACATTGGGAAATCAACGATCCAGCAGAAATCAAATTTGTTTTCGTCGATCAATTCAAGATCGTTACCAAGCTTGGTACGAACGATACCAGCGAAATCAGCCGCATCTTTTTCTTTACCCGCAACGAAGAAGACAGCGTCGCCATCTTTTACGCCTGTGATTTCTTTGATTTTCTCTAGACGTGCTTCATCCAAGTTCTTGGCGATTGGACCAGCAGGACCTTCTTCCTTGAAGTTGATATAGCCCAAACCAGCTTGGCCTTCGGATTGTGCCCAACTGTTTAACTTATCAAAGAAACTACGTGGACGATCAGACACTTTAGGTGCCGGGATCGCTTTGACCACCATGCCTTTTTCAACAAGACCCGCGAAGACTTTAAAGTCAGAACCCGCAAATACGTCAGACACATTTGTAATGATCAATGGGTTACGTAAGTCAGGCTTGTCGTTACCATATTTCTCCATAGATTCTTTGTAAGGAATGCGTTTGAACGGCATTGGGCTTACTTCACGGCCATCTGCGAATTCAACAAATAGGTCATGTAAGACAGGCTCAATTGCATCAAATACGTCTTCTTGTGTGACAAAGCTCATTTCAAAGTCGAGCTGATAGAACTCACCCGGTGAACGATCTGCACGCGCATCTTCATCACGGAAACAAGGGGCGATTTGGAAGTAACGGTCAAAGCCAGCCATCATCAACAATTGTTTGAACTGTTGAGGGGCCTGTGGCAACGCATAAAACTTACCTGGATGCAAACGGGAAGGTACCAAGAAGTCACGCGCACCTTCCGGAGAAGACGCTGTCAAAATCGGTGTTTGATATTCACGGAAACCTTGGTCGATCATTCGACGACGTACGGAAGAAATAACTTCTGAACGCAAAATGATATTCTTTTGCATATCTTCACGACGTAAATCCAAAAAACGGTTTTTCAAACGGATATCTTCTGGATAACCCGCATCTTTGTTTACAGGCATTGGAAGTTGATCTGAACGGGAAAGAACTTCCACTTTTTCTGCAACAACCTCGATTTCACCCGTTTCCATATTCGGATTGATGGTTTCATCAGACCGTTTCAAAACCTTACCAGTTACACAAACGGTAGATTCGTTGCTCAAACCTTCCAAGATCGGGAATACTTCATGGGAAGTATCCACCACGATTTGTGTCAAACCATAATGGTCGCGCAAGTCTACGAAAAGCAGATTACCGTGGTCACGCTTACGGTGGACCCAACCGGAAAGACGAACTTCTGCGTCTACGTCACTTTGACGCAACGCGCCGCAAGTATGCGTGCGATACTGATGCATGGAAATCTCCAACAATGCGATGCTTAAAATCTTATCAACGTTACCGAAGTGGCAACTTATTTTCTGCAACGGGAAAGACTATGTTTTACGCCATTTGTCAACCAAAATGACATAAATCTATCCCCTATTCGCCTTTATCTTGGACTCTTAATACAGACTCGTCTATTCACAAAGACATGACAATTACACCAATTACAGAATCCGGCCCTTTACTGACCTTGTGTAACAAGCTTGCGGAGGCCGACTATATCACCGTAGATACTGAATTCCTGCGCGAAAAGACCTATTGGCCAAAGCTATGCCTGATACAGGTTGCCAGTACAGAAGTTGAAGCCGTTATTGACCCGCTTGCTGATGGGTTGGATATGGCGCCTTTTTATGACCTGATGCAAAAAGAGAGTATCTTGAAGGTTTTTCATGCGGCCCGTCAGGATATGGAAATTTTCTTCCAGAAAATGA
Organism: Curvivirga aplysinae; assembly: GCF_009711445.1. Taxonomy (GTDB): domain Bacteria; phylum Pseudomonadota; class Alphaproteobacteria; order UBA8366; family Aestuariispiraceae; genus Curvivirga; species Curvivirga aplysinae. The sequence goes on from NZ_SMMC01000197.1 coordinate 4,165, forward strand.
ATGCCGTCCCAAAGCCGATTTTTGATACACAAATTGCGGCAATGGTTTTAGGTCATGGTGACCAAGCAGGTTATGAGACTTTGGTGAATAAAGTTCTTAACCGTCAGGTAGATAAATCTGCACGTTTTACAGATTGGTCCATGCGTCCATTGAACCAAAAGCAACTTTCTTATGCGCAAAGTGATGTCACCCATCTACGCGATATTTATGAGAAATTCGCGCGACAACTTGCTGAGATGAACAGAACCAGCTGGGTGGATGATGAAACTGCATATTTAATGGATCCGGCTACCTATACGGTTATTCCCGAAGAATGCTGGCGTCGTATTAAATCTCGTGGCACAGAACCTCGCTTTTTAGGTGTTTTACGCGAAGTTGCAGCATGGCGGGAACGCGAAGCACAAGCCCGTGACATCCCAAAAAATCGTATTTTACGTGATGAAGCCTTATTAGATATTGCCGGCACAAAGCCCCAAGATGTGAAAGCCTTAAAGAAAATCCGCGGGGTTTCCGACGGTTTTGCTGATGGCAAGATGGGGCATGGTATATTAAAGGCCATTGCAACAGCATTAGATTTGCCAGACGAAGATTTACCGCGCCTGCCACGTCGTCCCCGCCTGCCCGATGGTATTGGGCCTCTAACTGATTTGTTGAAAGTGCTATTGAAACGTCAAAGCGAGCGTCATTTAATCGCGGCACGTGTCGTGGCAACATCTGATGAATTGGAAAAACTAGCCTCCCAAGACGATCCCGATATTCCAGCCATGTCTGGATGGCGTTGGGAAGTTTTTGGCAAACGTGCTATGGAATTAAAAAGTGGTAAGCTTGCGATAACTGCCAAAGGGAAAGATATCGAAATCATCGAAATTGAGGATGATGAAGAATAATTCGGATTAAGATAGTATGAAAAAGCTTTCATTCAAGCTATTGAAGTTAATGTCAATTTCTTCCATTGCTTTGACAATGGGGGCTTTTTTTAATTCTGCTTCCGCTCAAACAGGTTTTCTACAAATTCCTGTGGATTGCGAGTTTAATAAAACCTGCTATATCCAGAAATATGCAGATGCTGTTAAGGGGCCGGATTATAAAGATTATAATTGTGGCACTTTGACCAATGATGATCACAAAGGCACCGACTTTCGACTAAATGATTATGTTCAACTAGAACAAGGAGTTGACGTTCTCGCTGCCGTAGATGGCAAAGTCATTGAAACACGTGATTATATGCCTGATGTAAATGCCAAACTTGTTGGCAAAGAATCTGTATTTAATCGCGGTTACGGCAATATGATCGTGTTACAGCATAAGAATAATTATCGTACTGTTTACGCACATTTGAAACGTAACAGCATCAAGGTAAAAATTGGTGATATTGTCAAAGCAGGCACACCAATGGGACAAATAGGCTTAAGTGGCCTGACAGAATATCCACATCTACATTTTGAAATCCTGAAGGGTAACCAGCGACTTGATCCCTTTACAGGTGACTCAGTAAAAACATCCTGTGGTCAAAGTGAAGATAAATCTCTTTGGGCTGTAGATTTACCATATAAGCCTGTACATCTGGTCGGTATTGGTATGTTTTCCAATCGCTTATCTATTCATGCGATGGAACATAAACTATATGAAAATGCACGTTTACGCCCTTCTGCCAAAGGAATGATCCTAAACGCCTATATTGCTGGTGTGCGTAAAGGTGATAAAGTGCATGTTAAAATCTATCACAATGATGCTGCCGAACCATTTTATGATCAAGAAGCCATTCGCGAGAAAGATTTAGCCTTTGAACTTATTTCCGCCGGACGTAAAAACAAAGGTAAGAATTGGCCCAAAGGTATATATCGTGGTGAAATAACCTATAGTCGCATAATAGATGGAAAACCCACGATACTGATTGAAGAAAGCGCGGAAACAGAAATCAAATAATTTCGACCTTATTATCTGCTTAAAATTTCTTGCTGAATGTCAACTGCCGACATACGTATTTCATGATAAAGGCCAAGACTTTTTGCGAGATTAGCCATACGTTTTTCTACAACTTCCCCTGCCATATAAGATTTGTCCGCTGGTCCAGTTAATAAAAGCTCTCTTCCTCGAACACGTAAATCATACTCTTTCAAGTGTTTGGAAACACCGCCTGTTAATGCGTAACCCAATCTCATTGCACATCCGATGGCATTTGCGCGTTCGATCTCTCTCTCACTTAAAAGATGTTCAATTGTTTTTAAACCACGCGCGGCACCAATAACGGTTCCATAACGGGTTGCAACAGCTAATGCTAAATAAACGCGCTCCTTATGCGTGACACCAACAATTGGAAAACGCATTACCCTATTTAGGGCATGATCCACCCTATAATCAGGATGCTCAAGGCGCCCTATTTCTGAAAGCAAACAGGCTGCCTCGCGAATACGTTTTTCCCATGGCTGATCATCAACTTTAAAAATAGGATCAATCCATTTAAATAACTTTTCACCATCAACACGATCGAAACTTTGAGACCACGGCATCCGATGACATGCAGCCAACAGAGGGTCTTCCGCCTGAACCTGCTTGCCCAGCTTATCGAACAAACATCCTTCACGTACACCATTTGCAGAAAAAACAAGCTTGTTTGGCTTGGCAGATCGTATAACACGCTGCATTAATAAAGCCGCATAACGTAGGGTTTCGACACGTCTCGTACTGTCTTGATATTTTTCGAGAAGTTCTTCATCCCCCATCGCAAAAATATGGTCACAATATTCCTTTACATATTCTGCTTCCATCTCATAGCCGTGCAATACATGCAAAGGATAATCAACTTCTTCCATATGGATTTTAGCTATCGCACGCCAAGCTCCGCCCACGACATAAAATTCCTTACCTTCCAGTTTTGATAACCATTTTACTTTTTCAAGCATCGGATCAATGATACTGATCAGCTTATTTTTTGAACTTGATAGATTACCAGACATTCGAATAGGGCCAAGAGGCAATGTTTCAAATCGGCCTGTATGAGATTTGTTCAACTCAACTAACTCAACGCTTCCACCACCCAGGTCTCCCATAAAACCATTAGCGTTAGGAATTCCAGATATAACCCCTAATCCAGACAATCGTGCTTCTTCATGACCTGAGATGGTTTGGATTTCTAGACCACTTAACTCTTTTACACGACGGGTAAATTCAGGACCATTTTCTGCTTCTCTAACTGCTGCGGTCGCTAAAACAGTGATCTTGGAAACCTTCATACTACGCGCTATATTTGCAAAACGAGGTAAAGCACGCAATGCACGCTCTACACCTTCATCATGCAAACGTCCTGTTGCATTCAAATCCCGCCCTAATCCGCACAAAATCTTTTCGTTAAAAACCGGTATAGGCGCACGAACCCGACCTTCATAAATTACCAGACGGATTGAGTTAGATCCAATATCAACAACCGCTATTGGAGAAGAATTATTTTCCTGGGTTTCTGCCCATAAGGGATGCTTGGTCATCCTGTTTCTTATTCCTTGTGATGCTCTTCAGAAACCGCCTCTTTCTATGAAGATTTTGGTCCCCGCCGAGATTTCTTCTTATCTTTCTTCAACGCCTTACCACGCCCAGACAGACTTGGATTCGTCATAAAGAAACGATGTGCATTGAAGGCGCCTTTATTTGTCTCAGGACGGGTGTAGGAACCATCCGGTGCAAGGAACCAACTTTGCTCTTCATCTGCCAGATTAGCATACATTACCTGATTTAAAATCTGTCTTTTCACTGTAGAGTTTAAAATCGGCACCATTGTTTCAACACGACGATTTAAATTACGTGGCATCAAATCAGCGGAAGAAATATATACTTTCGCATCTAAAGAAGGCATTTCCTCGCCATTTGCGAAACAGAATATCCGGCTATGTTCCAAGAAACGACCAACGATACTGCGCACGTTAATATTTTCCGATAGACCCGGTACACCTGGACGCAAACAACAAATACCACGGGCAATAATCTCAATATTCACCCCCGCTTGGCTAGCGCGGTATAGATCATCGATAATCTGATCATCAACCAAACTATTCGCTTTCAACCAGATACCCGAAGGCTTACCTGCCTTTGCATTCTTAATTTCAGCTTCAATATTATCATGAATTTGATCACGCAATGTATGCGGCGCGTAACGCAAAGCCTGCATGTCTTTAGGCTTGGCATATCCTGTAATAAAATTAAATAACGCTGCTGCATCATTCGCAAATACAGGATCGCAAGAAAACATGGATAAATCTGTATAAATCAATGCAGTGATTGGATGGTAATTACCCGTTCCAAAATGCACATAAGTACGGGTAGATTTACCTTCACGACGTGTGACCATCGCGACTTTCGCATGGGTTTTCAGGTCTACGAAACCATACACAACATGAACGCCTGCACGCTCTAAATCACGGGCCCACTTAATATTCGCAGCCTCATCAAAGCGGGCTTTCAACTCAACCAAGGCCGTAACTTGCTTACCTGCATCTGCAGCTTCGATGAGCGCCCGAACGATCGGGGAATCATTGGAGGTACGATAAAGTGTCTGTTTAATTGATAATACATTTGGATCCGCTGCGGCCTGACGAATGAAACGCAGAACCACATCGAAACTCTCATATGGATGATGCACAATGAAATCTTTTGCACGAATGGCTGCAAAACAATCCCCGCCAAAATCAGCGATACGCTCAGGATGGCGTGGTTTATAAGGTTCAAATAATAATTCATTGCGTTCTTTAACGATCATCTGACTAAAATCAGAAAGACCGAGCACCCCGCCAAGTAAGAACACATCTTCATCCAAAACACCAAGTTCAGAAACGACAAATTCCTTCAATTCATCTGGCATATCTGCTTCTAAGTTCAAACGGATTACATGCCCTCTACGACGTTGTCTAAGCATCGATTCAAAGGTTAAAACCAGATCTTCCGCTTCCTCATCAATTTCCACATCTGAATCTCGAAGAATACGGAACATTCCATTACCAACGACTTCAAAATCAGGGAATAGACGATCAAGAAATAATCCAATCAATTGTTCCAAACGAATGAAACGTGGATTACGTCCTGGAAGTTTAATAAACCGTTTCTGGTTATGTGGCATCGGGATCAAGCTTTTTAATTCCCAACCATCACTTGGACGACGAAGCTGAATAGCCATCACCAGGCCTTTATTCGGCACAAAAGGAAATGGATGGGCAGGATCCACAGCGATAGGTGTTAACGTCGGATACACATGTTCTGAGAACCACTTATCAAGGAATTTCATATCCTCATCAGTGACTTCGTCATCTGTTAGTAAACTGATATTCTCTTCACGTAAAAGACCAAGTATATCATGCAGAACAACTTGTTGTTCCTGCATCAATCGTCCCGCTTTTTCAGATATCGCATTTAACTGTTCCAGCGGCGTGCGACCATCGGAACTTAATGTCGTGACTCCAGCAGCAACCTGACCTTTCAGACCTGCGACACGGACCATAAAAAACTCATCAAGGTTACTGGCCGAAATCGAAATATAACGAAGACGTTCAAATAAAGGATGACGAAAATTGGATGCTTCTTCCAACACACGAAAATTAAAGGCAAGCCATGACAGCTCTCGGTTAATAAAGCGCGTCTTACTTGTTGTGGTTACTTCTGCTAGATCAAGTACCTCATCCAAATGAATGTTATCATTACTTTCTTCATCTTGAATAGAAGTTGATCCAGTATGATTAGAAACTGTCGCCATCTGACTTTCCTTAATCCCAATAAGTTTTCCTGCTATTCAGGAAACATGCGTTAATCGCTCTCTTGAATTTTATAGAGTTGCGACCATCAGAACACAAATTACAATATTATGACGTAAAGTCTAGGCAGCTAGCTTATATCCACGCTCAGCCTTTGATTCACCCCCAATTTTAAAATCAAATAATTGCTGCCAACATAGAGCAAGTTCCATGAGGTCATCTGCCTCGCCGCAAATTAATTCCAACTCAACTTCACTTACTTCTAGTTTTTTATCCTGAGCAAAAATATGACCTGCATCAATGGCCAATTCAATTTCTGAGTTCTTGTATTTTATTTTTCGAACTGTTCGCCAAATACGCGTATAAAAAATCTCTACTATTTTTTTATTTTCAAACCCTTTAGAGGCCTGTCTAGCATTCTCATCTTTGACGAGCAGTCCAAAATCAAGCTTCGGTTCTTTTAACGTCCAATTCAATTCAATGCGTCTACGTATTTCTGACGACGGAAGTGCCAATTTATAAGTCTGAATCCAGTCGCCAAATTCACGACGTATCCGCAGAGAAGATTTTTGATTAACCAAATCCCAATCATCTGTATCGTAATAGCACGCCCGTAAACAAGATCGTCTAGGCCTACCATTTGTTATATTTTTTAACACGCTCCATTTCCGAAATCTTCTTAATTCTTGTGGAGTAAATTCAAGCTTAACTTCAATCTCAACGCCCATCTTTATTTTTTTCCATTTGATCCATTATCCTTGATGCAAATGGTACAGTTAATTTACGTCTTTCTGCAAGAGATTCTAAATCCATAAGTGTAACAAACTGTCGAACTGCTTCAAAACTGCGCTCTAATCGAGGAAGTACATATGCCAAGATTTCTGGAGACAACCTCAAGTTGCGGTCTTGAAATTGCTTCATCATCAATGCGGCCAACATATCTTCGTCTGGATAACGTAACCCGACAGAAGGACATGCACGTAAACGCGAAGCTAAATCTTTCAATCCGATATTCCAATGCGCAGGTGCTTGTTTGGATGCTAACAATAATTTTTGGTTTGTTTCTTTTGCTAAATTATAAAGATGAAATAAACTGTCTTCTGGGCAGTTTTCAGCATTATCCACAGCTAGTCCATGGCCGCTTTCCAATAAAACAGGCACGATATCGGTAGTTAAATCACGACCATCAATATTATCTGCTTTAGAAGTTTCACACCAAATATGAAGTAAGTGTGTTTTTCCACTCCCTCCTGGCCCATAAAGACATAAAGCAGGCATTGGCCAATCCGGCCATTTATCTAACCATGCAATTGATTCTTCATTACATTCAGCCACCATAAAATCATCTACTCCCAATGCTGTACGCACGGGAAATTCTATGGGGATTTGACGAGATGCAGTCATATAAAAAGCAGCCTATTTTTCTTGTTCTTCTTCGTTAACAGATATTTCATCTGGATGAACAATATGTGCATCCATATCTTGATAGAGAGGACTAGCCATATATTGCTGAAGAGCAAATCTTGCAAGTACCCCAATCACTGCTGTTACAGGAACAGCAATCAAAATCCCAAGGAACCCAAATAATGCGCCACCTGCCATCAACGCAAAAATAATCCACACTGGATGTAATCCCACACGATTGCCGATAAGACGTGGGGTGAGAATATATCCTTCAATCACCTGCCCTATTGCAAATACTATGGCAACAAAACCAACCATCGCCATGGTATCAAACTGCGCTAATGCGATTCCCATACCCAACGCGAATCCGATCAACATGCCAAAATAAGGAATAAAGGATACTAGACCAGTGAAAAAACCCACTAATAATCCGAAATCCAAACCAAGTAATGCCAGACCAACAGCATAGAAAATGCCAAGCGAAATGCAGACCATGCTTTGTCCGCGAACGAAACCACCAATAATAGTGTCCATATCGCTGAACTGTTTTCGAATAATGGTCTTTTGTTTACGTGGCAACCAACTATCAATTTTCGCCACCATACGGTCCCAATCACGCAAGAAATAAAAGGCAACGATCGGCGTTAACACTAAAAATGAAATAATATCTGTAACAACATTAATGCCCCCAATGAAGCGGGATATAATGCCGCCAACAGTTCTCATAAGGTCGCCGGACGCCCCTAAAGTTTTGCGAGACAGATCTTCAATAGTTGCAATACCTAACGTGTCGCGTCCATAAGCAATCAAAGGTAAAGCTTTTTCCCAGATTGTATCAACATATCCCGGTAATCTTTGAAGGAAAGTTTGTAATTCGCTTACCAATAAAGGGGTACCAATTGCAAAAAAGATAGCCAAGATAACAGTGAAGAAAATAGTGACGATAGTTGTCGATATGGTTCTTGAAAAACCATGTGCCTCTAACCAATCACAAACAGGATCTAAAAAGTACGCAATTGCCATGCCGGCGACAAATGGAACTAAAACCGACCCAAGTATCATGAGTAAGAAAACAAATACGGCAAGACTGCCCACCCAAAAAAAGGATTTTTGCGTTGTAGTCATCTGGTGATTTCCTATCCTAGCAAAACTTAACGTTTCATAAGGCTCCAGCCTTGAACGTCATCGTTAAAGGCTAAATTATAATTCAATTGTTTTAACGCAGACTGTAAAGAAACCGTCCGACCACTATATTCAATCAAAACATTTGCCTCATCGACATTGATATTTAAGATCTTATATCGTTGAACCATGGTCATACCATCCAGCATTGAACGAATTTTCAACCATTCATTCAAATTCGCTAAAGGAATATTCATCAACAGACTATTTCCCTGAACATTTGGATCAATCAGATTTGTTTCTTTCCATCGTTCTTGCAGGGAAGAATAAACAACATCAATTGCTTCAGTATAAAGCTTCTCATAAAGATTACTAATTCCTGAAGGCACATTAGTTACTGTTTCAGTTTCTTTGATCGGCTGTGTTTCACTTGTAAAATCATAGATCGTAATATCATCAGACCAACCTTCTGCAATTATGACATTACTTACAGACATGACAGGTGGTTGCCCATTTTCAACACTTGCAATATCAGCAATAGTCAAAACGACACCGGAAGCGCCATATTTTGCCGCAATGGACATCAGTTTTTCTTGATCCAGAGCTAACGCATCATCTGACGTAATCTCACTGATATCAGAAATGTCGCCTAAGGGTTGTTCGAGAGGAACTAAACCAGGGGTCAAATCACTATTAGCCCAAGCCAAACGCCATTCATTACTATCTTCCCAAAGTTGGTAATTAGTACCTTGTGTCATAACAGGAAGGACCAAAAGCGGACGGCTTCGTGTCTCAGAGAAAGCAATACCTCTTTGTTTGAAAAAATTTCTCATCAAATCTGGACGAAAACCAATTTGAATATCTGCCACATAAAGACCGGCACCTTGCGACATACGCTCGCTTGGAATGTCGGTTGTGTAAACCAGATTTTCCAATTCCTTATCACTAAGAGCTGGCATTTTCCCTTGTTGACGCACAGGTACCAATATCTGGACAAGCTCTTGATAAGCCTGACGTTTCGCTTTTAGAAGAGCAGATTTTTTAGCTGCGACTTCACTATCCCCTTGCTCTTGGATAGTCAGGGTTGGCACGAGGAATAACGCATCATCGCCAAGAACTTGATGTTGACTAGAATAGCCAAGAAAAGCGGATACCAACATACTCCCGGATAGGGCTGCATATTTTAATTTCCTTTTCAATTGCTGCTTAGACAAATGTAGCATTGAAATTTGCGGCATTTTCTGTATTTTCCCGGCTAAGAATTGTTTCGCTTAATTACCATTAAGGTATTAATGCAGGTTCTGACTGATTCGTCAAAAGGCTATAAGAGATATATGGCATTTTCTTGATGTTTTTCAAAATAGAACCTTTGCATTCTATCGAATTGAAAATAAAGGATACGCCCGTGAGTAACGCTGACAACGCTGAAGGAAAAAATGGCCTCACCTACAAAGACGCAGGTGTCGACATTGATGCTGGTAACTCTCTTGTAGATCGCATCAAGCCTTACGCAAAATCCACACGTCGTAGCGGCGCTGATTCTTCCCTTGGTGGTTTTGGTGGTTTCTTCGATCCGAAAGCTGCTGGTTATAAAGACCCTTTAATGGTCGCAGCAACAGACGGTGTTGGTACAAAGTTAAAAATTGCTCTGGAAACAGGTAAACATGACACTGTAGGTATCGACCTTGTCGCCATGTGTGTCAACGATCTCGTTGTGCAAGGCGCAGAACCTCTTACATTCTTGGATTACTTCGCATGTGGTGCCTTGGATGTAGATGTAGCGGCAGATGTTGTAAAAGGTATTGCTGATGGTTGTTTACAAGCAGGTGCGGCCTTAATTGGTGGTGAAACGGCCGAAATGCCGGGTATGTATAAGTCTGGTGATTATGATCTCGCTGGTTTTTCTGTAGGCGCTGTTGAACGTGACGAAGTAATCGATGGCAGTAAACTTTCTGCTGGTGATGTTTTAATCGGCCTTCCTTCTTCAGGTGTGCATTCCAATGGTTTCTCTTTGGTACGCAAAATCTTGGAAGTGAATGGTTTAGATTTTAAAGATCCTTGCCCGTTTGATGCAGATAAATCCATTGGTGAGGCTTTATTAGAACCAACTCGTATTTATGTGAAAGCGTGCTTGGCCGCTATTAAAGCGGGTGGTGTAAATGCACTTTGCCATGTCACCGGTGGTGGTTTCTATGAAAATCTACCTCGTGTTTATGGTAATGAATTGGCTGCACGCGTGGATCGCACCGCTTGGGAAGCACCAAAAGTGTTTGATTGGTTGGCTGAAGCTGGCAATATTACGGCAGAGGAAATGCATTTAACTTTTAACTGTGGTATTGGCATGATCTTGTTTGTCGCCGCAGACAAAGTAGATGCTGTGGAAGCCGCGCTGAAATCTGAAGGTGAAACGCCGATCCGCATGGGAGAAGTTATCCAACGCGGCGAAGGTCCAGCTGTGATCATCGATGGGTTAAACTGATGACCAAGTTGAAAGTCGCCGTCGCAATTTCTGGTGGCGGCTCCAATCTTCAGGCGATTATTGATGCCTGTTCCAATCCCGATTATCCCGTTGAAATCACAACTGTAATTTCAAACAAAGCTGATGCTTATGGACTGGAACGTGCAAGACAGGCAAATATTGCAACGAAAGTTATTTCACATAAGGATTATCCTGATCGTGAAAGCTTTGATGCGGATTTGCATCAGGCAATACTAGATTCTGGTGCTGAATTTGTCATACTTGCAGGCTTTATGCGAATTTTAACAGATGGGTTCATCAATAAATGGCATGATAAGATGATTAATATTCATCCATCCATGTTACCAAAATTTCGTGGTCTGGACACACATGCACGTGCAATCGAAGCAGGTGAAAGTCATCATGGTGCCACGGTTCACTATGTACGCGCAGAATTAGATACTGGGCCACTTATCCTTCAATGTTCAGAAGAAATCCTTGAAAACGATACAGCTTCTGAATTGGCAGCACGTGTTTTAGTGAAGGAACATCAAATTTATCCTCTCGCGTTACGCTGGGTTGCAGAAGGCAAAGTTAGCATCAAAGACAATGATGCTTATGTAAATGAGTTTAAAGGTCCAATTTTGCTGGACGAAGCACATAAAATCTCATAGAAAATGTGTAGTTATAAATATTCTAAACTCTGCTAGGGATGAAGATTATGGATCAAATGGAACATCTAGAAGCATCACGTGATCATGTTGAAACATGGAATAACCTTACAAAACTATTTGTTTGGGGATCTGTTGGTATTGCACTTGTTTTGGCTGTAATGGGTCTGACTTTGGTTTAAGATATACCCCAAAATAATACAGTTTTAAACGGCATCTAATTTTAGATGCCGTTTTTATTTATGAGTTCTTAACCTGTTGCTTTCTAAGCCAAAGAAAACTCAAAAATCCAACGAGTGCCATTGCACCTGTAAAGGTAAGCATCACGTTATAACTACTAATATGCCAAATCCAGGCGCCAATAAATGGAGAAAAGGCAACCGTGGTCAGATATGGCATTGCGGCGAGACCTGATATCGCGCCGAAGTTTTTACGACCCAATATATCTCCAATCACCATTGGCCGTACGATGCTCATGACACCGTAGCACCCGCCTTGCAAGACTACAAAGAAAACCAACATGGATGGCACGCTTTCAGCGCCTAACAGAATGAAGGAAGCCATAAAAATACCGAAAAACGCAAATATGGTTATCTGTAATGCAGAGAGTTTCTTATCCGCAGCCATCATTGCAATACGACCTGCCACCTGCAACGGGCCAAGCATCGAAATAGTTAAAACAGCTGTATCATGATTAATATTACGTTCATCCAAAATGGGTAATAGATGATTCACAATCATACCATGATTTAATGCAACAATCGCAAAAGTAAGGGCAATCACCCAAAAAAGCGGATTCGCCAAGATCTGCTTCACTTTTGGTGGATCAGATATATCTTCACCATGATGAGCATGAATCTTATAATCCTTCATAATAGACGAAGTTGCGAACCATAAGCATGGTACTGATATCAATAAGATAAGCGTCGCAAAACAGTAACAGGCAAACTGCCATCCACCAATGCTCACCAATGCGGAAATCGTAGAAAACGCAATTGTCCCTGCAAGGCCAGATATCAAGGTGATAACCGTAATCGTCTTTTTCGATTCGGCCCCTAAAAACGCATTTAAAAATGCAAAGCAAGCTTCATAAAGACAGCCTGCCATTGTGATTCCGATCAAAAACCAAACCAAATAAAACTGATAGATATCCTGAATAAAGCTTAGCCCAGCCACAAGGCATCCCATTGTTATGGCAGAACTAATCAGAAGTTTTCGGCCATGGCCTTTGTCAATGATCTTACCCGCAATTGGTGCAAGCAAAGCAGAGGCAACTAACGCCAATGTCAAACCGGCCACAACATCAGTACGGGCCCATTCAAATTTTCTTTCCCATTCCAACAATAAGGCGGGGAACAAATAAATCGACCCTGCCCATAGAAAAGTTTGCGCAATTGCAAAAAGATAAGCAGGACGAGAAAGAAAGTTCAGCATAGTCTTATCAGGCCGCCTTATCTTCCCAAATCACGGGGAATGTGGATGCCGGCAAAGCATCACCAGATTTTAGTTTGCCTTCTAATTCTGGATAAGGTGGGGATGTCTCCCCCTGACGATCCATATAATAAGCCCCAGCACCAAGCCAGCGAAACGCAATCGCACGGCGGCGCCCTTTTAACATAGCAGCAGTTGTGCCATGTAAAGTTCTGAAATCAAACAAAACCGCATCACCTGGTTCACACGCCCATTCACGGATTTCATATTGATCCCTGTTTCCATCTATATCTGGGATATGCTCTAGTTCTGATGCATCTTGAACATAGGCAGCGCCATCCAAGAATTTACGAGGATAAAATAATTTGCCCCAACTATGCGACCCCGCCACGAACTGCACCGTCGCTTCTAATGGCACAGGGTCTAGTGCAATCCATACACTAACGGTTTGCGGACCATCAACACAGTAATAAGGCATATCATGATGCCATGGAGTCGCTTTCGCAGTCCCTGCTTCTTTAATCACTGCATGTTCATGAAAAAGCTGTGCTGTTTTAGACTTCATTGCTTTTGCGGCAATTTCCGCACAATCAGAATTTTTGATAAAATCTTGATACGGCTGGATACGTTCCCAGTTACAATAATCATCAAAGAATCGGCCACCCTCACCCTCACGGATGCTATCCGTTGCAAATCTCCCAGGTGCATCAAGATTTTGAGCCACGCCTTCACGTAAAACGTCTACCCAATTCTTGAACGCGCCTTTTAGGCCCAGAACACCTTCTTTTTGAAAGGTTTCGATTTGTTCTTGTGATAATTTAAAGTCGCTCATTCAAACTTCCCGCCAATTATGTATTTTCTTATGCGGAAGTTGTATCAGCAAATTCAATTCGTGAAAAAGGAAAAAGGCATATCCATTTCTGGATATGCCTTTTTCCTAAAATTCTAGAATAGAGTTTTCCCTATTCTTCCGGATTCAAAATCAAGCAGGAATTAACCTACGATTTCAGAACCGGAGAAGAAGAATGCGATTTCTTCAGCAGCTGTTTCTGGTGCATCAGAACCGTGAACAGAGTTTGCTTCGATAGATTCAGCATACATCTTACGGATTGTGCCTTCGTCAGCATTTGCTGGATTTGTTGCGCCCATTACTTCGCGGTTTTTCGCGATAGCATCTTCACCTTCAAGAACTTGAACAACAACTGGACCAGATGTCATGAATGCAACCAAGTCGCCGAAGAATGCGCGCTCTTTGTGAACACCATAGAATGTTTCAGCCATTGCTTGTGTCATGTGGATGCGTTTGGAAGCAACAACACGAAGACCAGCTTCTTCCAATTTCGCTGTGATCGCGCCTGTCAAGTTACGACGTGTTGCATCTGGTTTAATGATAGAAAATGTACGTTGCAAAGCCATTTTATAAAGCCTCTGTTTCTTTAATAAATCCGAGACGCGTCACCTGACGCGCGGTCCAAAAATTCGAAACGCGCTTGCAATATGCTGTAAGCGCGTCGGACGGCCTTATACATAGGATATGTGTTTCACGCAAGTCCTTTCGCGTCGCAACAAGAAATTGTGATCAAACTGTCACATTCTATACCTTCTATTCCTCTAAATTATTGAAAGCTCACCGATCCCTCTTTGCATTCCTGAAACCACATGCTAAAGCCCCGACATGCTTACTATTTCTGATCTTACTTATCGTATCGGCGGACGTATTTTGATTGAAGATGCGTCAGTCCAAATCCCTGATGGTCACCGTGTCGCACTTGTTGGACGTAACGGAACAGGAAAATCTACTCTATTAAAACTGATTTCAGGCCAAATACAGTTGGATTCGGGTGATATTTCCGTTGGCAATCAGCAAACGATTGGATTACTTGCCCAAGAAGAGCCCGAAGGTGATGATACACTTGTTGAGATTGTTTTGTCGGCAGATAAGGAACGAACAGCCCTTTTGACAGAATCAGAAACAGCAACAGATCCACAGCGTATTGCAGAAATTCATGAACGCCTAGCAGATATCGATGCACATACCGCCCCTGCCCGCGCAGCATCAATCCTAGCTGGCCTTGGTTTTTCAGAAGAAGATCAACAACGTAGCCTTGATACTTTCTCCGGTGGATGGCGAATGCGTGTGGCGTTGGCTGCGATTCTCTTTTCCTCACCAGATATTCTATTGCTTGATGAGCCGACCAACCATTTGGATTTGGAAGCTGCACTCTGGCTTGAAAACTATCTTATGGGTTATCCAAAAACCTTACTTATTGTTTCGCATGACCGGGATTTTCTAAATAAAGTCCCACAACATATTCTGCATTTGGACAACACACGTATGACCCTTTACACAGGGAATTATGATCAATTTGAAAATGCACGTCGTGAAGCGATGGAATTGCAAAAAGCAGCTGCGGCAAAACAAGCAGAACAACGTGCCCATATGCAGGCTTTCGTTGATCGTTTCCGCTATAAAGCGTCTAAAGCACGTCAGGCTCAAAGTCGTTTGAAAATGCTGGAAAAAATGGAACCTATTGCACAGATCAATGAAGATCGTGCCGTAACCTTTACATTGCCACAACCAGAAGAACTTCCACCGCCTGTTCTTGCTTTGGAAAATGTAGAGATTGGGTATGGCGAAAAGGTTATCCTACGCGATCTGAACATGCGTCTTGATATGGATGATCGTGTGGCACTTTTAGGTGCCAATGGTAATGGTAAAACAACCTTGCTTCGATTCCTTGGCAATCGCCTTGAAACATTGGGTGGTGAGTATCGTAAGTCGAACAAACTGGAAGTTGGCTATTTCGCTCAAAACCAGTTGGATGAAATGGATGGCAGTATAACGCCAATAACACTCATCCAAAACAATCGCCCACAATGGAATGATCAACAGATTCGTACACATTTAGGTGGTTTTGGATTTGGCGAAGATAAAGTAAAAACACGCATTGCAGATCTATCCGGCGGAGAAAAAGCAAGACTTGCACTTTCCGTCATTTGTTTATCACAACCACATATTTTACTGCTTGATGAACCGACCAACCATTTGGACATGGATAGCCGTGCGGCCCTTATTCAAGCAATTGCAGCCTATAAAGGCGCTGTCATTCTTGTTAGCCATGATAGTTATCTGGTCAACGCCTGTGCAGATCGCTTGTGGTTGGTCGCTGATGGCACCTGTAAACGTTTTGAGGGCGATCTAGCAGAATATGAACAACTTCTTCTGGAACAACGACGTGAAGAACGTCGTGCACAAAAAGCTACTAAACGTGCTGAAGCTGCGGAAGACAAACCACTTGCTAATAAAAAAGATGATCGCAAAGCACGCGCAGAGGCACGCGCGGCAACTGCTGAATTACGCAAGAAGATTAAACAAATCGACACACGTCTTGATCATTTGCGAAAAGACCTTGCAGAAATTCATGAAAAATTGGCCGATCCAAATGCCTATGATGGATCAACAGCTGATATGCTGGCTCTTTCACAAAAATCTGCAGCCCTTCAGTCAGAAATTGAGACTAAAGAAATGGAATGGTTGGAGTTATCTGAAGAATTAGAAGAAGCAATGTCCTAAATATAGGCTGAAATGGCTTTTAAACTACGTTCAACAGTTTCTTCTTTTTCTCCTACTGGTGCGACATAGTGAATGGCTTCTCGTGCAGCTTTTTCACTAGCTTTTTTACATAGTGCCCAAGTCGCCAAATATTGCGACGCCATACAACCACCAGAAGTCGCAACATTACCTTTTGCATAAAAGGGTTGGTTTAAAACTTCAACACCAGCTTCAATCACCCATGGTTTGGTGGTTAAATCTGTGCAGGCAGGAACATTCCTCAGCAATCCAAGTTTTGCCAACATATATGTGCCAGAACATTGCGACCCAATCAGTTGAGTTTCGGGATTCAAAGAAAGTCTGTTCATCACATCTGAATTTTGGGTAATATCGCGTGTATAGATACCACTACCAAACAAAACGATATTGGCTTCGTTTGCATATTCTAATTGTTGTTGAGCTTCTATGGTCACACCATTCATAGAAGTAATCTGAGTGCTAGGTGCAGTTATATTTACCTGCCATCCCTCCCCCCTCATACGGTTGAGGATACCCAATGCTATAAACGAATCTAATTCGTTAAATCCATCAAATGTTAAAATGGAAACCTTCATAGACTCACTCCCTTAGAATAGATATCTATTATAAAAGAGGAATTACGAAGATTTTAGGTCCAGTTTAAGGTAATTTCAGGGCCAGATCTTACGGCCTAAACACCTAACTCTCTTGCCTTTTTTCCTGTGAAGACAAGTACAACGCCAGCCGTTAGGGAGATCCCCATCATGATCCAGAAAACATGCCCTGCAACCGCAGTATCATACAGCCAGCTCGAAACCGTCATAAACAGCCCGATAAGAATGCCCATGGCCAAACCATCATAAAAGGTTTGCGCTGAAGCCGTTAATTCATCTGGTACATGACGAGAAATATAGCTTGTGATTGATAGATGGGTTGCCGCAAAAGTGAAGGCATGCAGCACTTGCACAATTATTAAAACCACAGTGTCAGTTGTCGCCCCTAACGTAAACCAACGAATAGTGCCACCAATAACCGCTAGCCACAACAAACCACGCAAACCAACTTTCTTTAATAGAATGGCACCAAAAGCAAAGAGAATCACTTCTGCGGTCACCCCTTCCGCCCAAAGAAAACCAATCATATCACTTGATAAGCCCGCATTAGCCCAATGCTGGGTCGCAATTGCATAAAGCGCACCATGGCTTGATTGCAAAAGGGCCGCAGCCATCACAAAACCCATCAAGCCCGGGATTTTAACCACATCAAATAAAGCTATACGACGTCCCGCTTTTTGACGAGGGCGTAAATCCGGCAAAGGCAAAACTGCAATAACGACAATCCCACCAAAGATCATCAGTAAGGTCGGGATATGATCAATGGATTTACCTGCTAAATAAACGCCAGCAATACTGGATACGACGATAAAGGCAATCGATCCAAATAATCTAGCAGGCCCATAATTTAAGAAGCCACGTCTCGCGGCAGTAATAGCCAATCCATCTATCATGGGAATCATGCTGGTTTGCAAAGGTCCAACAACGAACCACACAATCAACATTGGCCAAAAACTATCTGTCTGGGCAAAAACCCAAAACCCAATGAGGTTTGTAATTGCTAGAAATAAAATCCAATATTTTCTATGACCCGTTGCATCCGCCAGTGTCCCGACGGCGATCCCAAACACAACTTTACTGATGAAAGCAGAACTTAAAATCAGACCAACGTCACCATCGCTAATGCCATGACTTTTCATCCATAAGGGTAAGAAAGGTAAGACAATGCCAAAGCAAGCAAAATGGGCAATAAAAAACCCTGAAAAAACAAATTGTCCACGGGCTTTTGAAACTTCAACGGTCATGAAAATTGACGCCAATCTATCTACATTATAATTAAAACCACCCCACTCGCACCTTCTATACGCTAGAACAGATTCTTTTGAAAAGGAAAAACTTTATACGGAATTTGTTTGGCTGTTTCATTATTCATGCTATAGAAGTTTTTTTGGAAAAGAGCTGGAAACATAAAAACCTATGCTATATACAGCTCGGCCAGATTAAAAAATTAAAGTTAACAATAATATTTCTGATAAGGGGAATGTAATGAAAACCTTCTTCCGTGCTGTAAGTGTCGCAGCTTTGGTATTCGGTATTCAAGCAGCTAACGCCGATGAATTTAATCCAGCTGTTGTCTTTGACATGGGCGGTAAATTTGATAAATCCTTCAATGAAGGTGTATATAACGGCGTAGAGCGCTTCAAATCTGAAACAGGCGAAAAATATCGTGAGTTTGAAGTAACAAACGAAACTCAACGTGAGCAAGCAATCCGTAAAATGGCGCAACGAGGATCAAACCCAGTTCTAGGTATTGGTTTCGCGCAAGCAGATGCGATTTCCAAAGTTGCAGCTGAATATCCAGATACAGATTTCGCCATCATCGACATGGTTGTTGATCAACCAAATGTTCAATCCGTTATCTTCAAAGAACATGAAGGTTCTTTCCTTGTTGGGCTTCTTGCAGCGATGAAATCAGAAACAGGTAAAGTTGGTTTCATTGGTGGGATGGATATCCCATTGATTCGTAAATTCGCATGTGGTTTTGAACAAGGTGCAAAGTTTGCGAACCCAGACGTTGAAGTCATTCAAAACATGACAGGCACAACACCTGCTGCTTGGAACGATCCGGGCAAAGGTTCGGAATTAACACGCGCGCAATTTGACCAAGGTGTTGATGTGGTTTTCGCAGCAGCTGGTGGTACAGGTGTTGGTGTACTTCAAACTGCCGCTGATGAAGGTAAATATTCCATCGGTGTTGATTCCAATCAAAACCATCTACACCCAGGTTCTGTTTTGACATCTATGTTAAAACGCGTTGATGTAGCAGCTTACCAAGTGTTTAAATCCGCCAATGAAGGTACTTTTGAGCCCGGTTTTAATGAATATGGCTTGGCTGAAGGTGGTGTAGGTTGGTCTTTAGATGAACATAACAAAGACTTGATCACTGCAGAAATGAAAGAAGCAGCTGATTTGGCAGAAGCAGACATCATTGCCGGTGCGATCCGTGTTCATAACTATATGGATGACAGCACTTGTACCTACTAAGTCTTTTATTCTAGCCACTTAGGTGGTTAGTGTTTGTAACGGGGGCCTTCGCCCCCGTTATTTTATTAAAGTTTCGAGTAAAATTATTGGGAAAAGGTAATTTACTACCTCCCTATTTTTTTCTAACCTAACTTCAATTGAACATTTGACAATCCTGACCAGTTGGTCAAGATTTAATGTTTACGTCAAATTCTATATCAATATTGATCGGATCATATTACTTATGACAAATCAATCTTCCCCCTCTTCAGCGGGTACAGCTATCGAATTAAGCGGCATAAGCAAGGCCTTTGGCCCTGTGCAAGCAAATAGCGATGTTAACCTGTCTGTTCCCAAAGGTACCATTCACGGGATTATCGGTGAAAATGGTGCGGGTAAATCTACATTGATGAGTATCCTTTATGGTTTTTATGAAGCTGATAGTGGTGAAGTCTTTGTGAATGAAAAGAAAGTCAGCATCCGTAATTCAAATGATGCAATTGCAACTGGCATTGGCATGGTTCATCAGCATTTCATGTTGGTTGATACCTTTTCCGTCCTTGAAAATGTGATGTTAGGTGCAGAATCTGGGGAAGTCTTAAAAGACAGTATTAAGAAAGCTGAAACGGAACTCACACGTCTTGAAAAAGAATATGGCCTTCATGTGCCAATACATAGCTTGATTGAAGACCTTCCGGTTGGTCAGCAACAACGTGTGGAGATTCTGAAAGCACTTTATCGTGGTGCGGAAATCCTGATTTTGGATGAACCAACAGGTGTTTTAACGCCTCAGGAAACAGATCAGTTATTTAAAATTCTTGAAGCTCTTCGTGATCAAGGCGTCACCGTTATTTTAATCACGCATAAACTTCGCGAAATCATGGCTATCACCGATAATGTTTCCGTCATGCGTCACGGCACAATGGTTGCTCATCGTAAGACGTCTGAAACAGATCGTGAAGAATTGGCTGAACTTATGGTGGGACGTAAAGTTCGTACAAAAGCCGATAAACAAAAAGCGCAACCAAAAGAAACAAAATTAAAGGTCGAAAACCTATCTGTCTTTGATCAGTTTAATGTTGCACGTGTTGATAACGTTTCTCTTGATCTTCGCGCAGGTGAAATTGTGGGTATTGCCGGCGTGTCTGGCAACGGACAAAGCGAACTATTAGAAGCTTTATCCGGTATAGAGGCCGTTTCAAAAGGATCCTTTACGCTCGGCGATATCACCATTGATGCGGATAATCCAAAAAATGCAAAGGAGATGCGCGACCTTGGGCTTGCACATGTACCGGAAGATCGTTTGCATTTAGGTTTGGTTCCTTCTTTTTCTGCTCATGAGTCTTCTATCCTTGGTTATCATCGCGATAAAGAATTTAACGGCCCAATCCTTTCCAAGGTTGGTAACATCGTAAATTATTGTGCACGCATTATGAACGATTTCGACGTGCGTCCACAGGACCCAAGTTTGAAATCTGCCAATTTCTCTGGTGGTAATCAGCAGAAACTCATCTTGGCACGCGAAATGGATCGCGACCCTCCTATCCTGCTAGTTGGACAACCAACCCGTGGAGTGGATATTGGTGCGATTGAATTCATTCATCAGCAAATCATTGCTATGCGCGATGCAGGATGTGCTGTTTTGCTCGTATCTGTTGAACTTGAAGAGATCATGTCCTTGGCAGATCGTATCTTAGTGATGTTTGAAGGTCGCGTTGTTGGTGAAATCGAAGCTGACAAAGCAGATGAGAAAATTTTAGGCCTAATGATGGCAAATGCCCATAAGACATCTCCAGATGGGGAGATCACAGCATGAGTGATACAACCATGACAGAAGAAAAACCAAAAAAGAAAATCGGCATGGCGAAACCTCCTCTTCCAGCTTGGATGGATTATGGTGTCTTGCCTTTAGTGAATATTTTATTCGCCTTATTCATCTCAGGCATCATTATCTGGTTGATCGGTATTAATCCGTTTGAAGCCTTGGAATGGTTAATTATTGGCTCTCTTGGTGGGTCTTATGAATTAGGCTATACCCTCTACTATACTACAAACTTTATCTTTACTGGCCTTGCTGTTGCCATCGCCTTCCATGCAAATTTGTTCAATATTGGTGGTGAAGGACAAGCATATGTGGGCGGTTTAGGCGTTGGCCTATTAATCCTTGCCGTTGATCAATATTTGCCATTTTGGATGATTTTGCCATTAGCAATCATGGCTAGTGCTGCTTTTGGGGCGGCTTGGGCATCCGTGCCTGCTTATTTACAAGCCTATCGTGGAAGTCATATTGTGATTACCACAATTATGTTTAACTTTATTGCCTCTGCATTGATGACATATCTTTTGGTAGATGTAATGCGTGGCAAAGGTCAAATGTCACCAGAATCACGTGAATTCGCAGAAGCAGGTCATCTACCATTCATGCATGAATTCATGGCGAATTTTGGTTTTGATCTGGCCTCTACCCCTTTAAACGTAACTTTCTTCTGGGCCTTAATCTGTTGTGTGTTCCTATGGTTATTTATATGGCGTACACGCTGGGGCTATGAAATACGTAGTGTTGGTGCAAATGAACCAGCTGCTGTTTATGCTGGTGTGAATCCGCGGCGTATTGTCATGATGGCCATGTTAATTTCTGGCGGCTTGGCTGGTTTTGTTGGTATGAACGAAATCATGGGCGTTCATCATAAAATTTTGTTGAACTTTGTCTCTGGTTACGGCTTCACTGGTATTGCCGTATCTCATATGGGGCGTAACCATCCGGTCGGTATTATCCTCGCCAGCTTGTTATTTGGTGTTCTTTATCAGGGTGGTGCAGAACTTGCTTTTGAATATTCCGAATTTACACGTGAAATGGTAGTAACCATCCAAGGCCTTATCATCCTCTTCTGTGGTGCTTTAGCTTATATGACCAAACCATTTGTTGCGAATATTTATTACGCGATCACGCTGCCAAGAAACGGTAAGGAGGCATAATTATGGAACAGTCTATCGTTATTCTTCTTTCAGTTTTAGATGGCACATTACGTGTCTCTACCCCACTTGTCCTATGTGCCATGGCGGGACTATTTTCTGAACGATCAGGTACAGTAGATATTTCCCTTGAAGGAAAACTTCTATTTTCCGCTTTTGCAGCGGCTGCTGTAACATATGTGACCGGCAGTCCTTGGGTTGGCATGGTTGCCGCCATCGCGATTTCTTTTAGTCTGTCCATGTTACACGGTTTTGCTTGCGTGACACATAACGGTAACCAAGTGGTGAGTGGTGTGGCGATTAATATCCTGGCGTCTGGTTTGACAGTGGTTCTTGGCATTGCCTTCTTCCGTCAAGGTGGCCAAACACCGACTTTACCGAAAGATGCACGCTTCACCCCGATTGAGCTTCCTTTTGCAGAAGCTTTAGATTCTATTCCATTCATTGGGCAGTTATATGCCCAAGTGATCAGCGGCCATAATATACTGGTTTATCTGGCATTCCTACTTGTTCCAATTACAAGCTGGATTGTATTTAAAACACGTTTTGGTTTGCGTCTTCGTGCTGTTGGTGAAAACCCGAAAGCCGTTGATACCGCTGGTATTGGTGTGCGTGCAATGCGTTATAAAGCTTTGGCTGTTAATGGTGTTTTATGTGGTATCGCAGGTGCTTACCTATCTACGGCCCAGAATGCTGCATTCGTGCGGGAGATGTCCGCAGGTCAAGGTTATATCGCTTTAGCTGCACTCATCTTCGGTAAATGGCGGCCTAAAACTGCCATGCTTGCTTGTTTAATGTTTGGTCTGTTGGATGCGATTGCAATCCGTCTACAAGGAGTCATGATTCCTGGTACGGAAACTGAAGTTCCTGTGACTCTGATCCAAGCATTACCTTATATCCTAACCGTTATTCTTTTGGCTGGCTTTATCGGCAAAGCCATTCCACCAAAAGCAATCGGTATCCCTTATGTAAAGGAACGCTAAGATGTCTAAAGACGATCTTCAAAAAGCTGCAGCAGAAGCAATGGAAAAAGCTTATGCCCCCTATTCCAATTTTCAGGTGGGGTCCGCAATTTTAGCTGAGAATGGTAAAATTTATTCTGGTTGTAACGTAGAAAACGCAGCTTACCCACAAGGAAATTGTGCAGAAGCCAGTGCCATTGCTGCAATGGTGATGGATGGGCAAACCGCAATTCGTGAAATTGCAGTAATCGGCAAAGGCGATGCTTTGGTCACGCCATGTGGGGGATGCCGTCAACGTATTCGCGAATTTGGAAAACCTGACACTCCAGTGCATGTTTATGGAGAAGAAGGTTTACGTAAAAGCTATACCTTAGACGAATTATTGCCGGACTCTTTTGGTCCTGAAAATTTAAAATAATATTTAAAATAAAGAGTTTATTGCATGAGCAAAGCTTCAAAACATATTCGAGAATTACTACCTGACTTTTCACCAGAAGTTGCGATCATCCTTGGCTCCGGCCTTGGGGGTTTTGCGGAACTAGTGGAAAATGCGACCAAAATCTCCTACCGAGACCTAAAGGGTTTCCCCCAAGCAGGTGTCGCAGGTCATGCCGGCCAGCTTATTTGTGGAACCATTGGAAAAACCAAGATCATTGTTGCACAGGGTCGCGCACATTTTTATGAGCATGGCGATGCCACTGTTATGGATCCCGTCATAAAATGTTTTAAGCAACTAGGTTGTCATACTTTAATTGTTACAAATGCGGCGGGTGGATTGAATACTGACTATAATCCAGGCAGCGTAATGATCATTAACGATCATATCAATTTCTCGGCTACATCACCACTGATTGGGAAAGAAGGCAATGAGAGATTTGTGGGAATGGCTGACGCTTATGACCCGACAATTCGTGAACGCCTAATGACAATTGCAGAATACGAAAACTTGGATGCCTATGAAGGTGTGTATATGTGGTTCACTGGTCCGCATTTTGAAACTCCGGCAGAAATACGCATGGCAAAAATGCTTGGAGCTGAAGCAGTCGGTATGTCGACTGTTCCAGAAGTCATTCTCGCACGTTTTTATGGTATGAAAGTGGCTGGTCTATCAAACATTACCAATCTAGGTGCAGGTCTTTCAGATGAAAGCCTAAGTCATGAACACACAATGGCAATGGCTGGAAAAGGAGCAAAGAAAATTGCTACAATTCTGAAAGCTTACCTAACTGAGGGAGCATTATAAATGAACCTGACAGAAGCTGCAAAAAAATCAATTGCTTGTCTTGATTTAACCTCCCTCAATGATGATGATACAGAAGACGACGTCAAAGCACTTTGCGCGAAAGCACAAACAATGCATGGTAACACAGCCGCTGTGTGCGTCTGGCCACGTTTTGCAGCCTTGGCGGTGGGTCTATTAAAAGATACCGATATTAAAGTCGCGGCTGTTGCTAACTTCCCAGATGGTGGGTCCGATGTGGATCAAGCAGTCAGTACAACCAAACAAATTCTTGAATCTGGTGCACATGAAGTAGACGTTGTATTCCCATACCGTGCCTATTTACGTGGTGACAGTGACATTGCGACACAATTGGTTTCAGCAACCAAAGCAGCTTGTGGTGATCAAGTGAAGCTAAAAGTCATTATTGAGTCGGGTGAACTAAAAACAGAAGAGGCTATTCGCGGTGCTTCTGAAATTTCGCTAAATGCAGGCGCAGACTTTATCAAAACTTCTACTGGTAAGTCCCCGGTATCAGCAACACCTGAAGCAGCAAAAACTATGCTTGAAGCTATCAAAGCGCATGGTTCTGGCGCCTTCAAAGCATCCGGTGGCATTCGTGATACGGACGCAGCCGCTCAATATATTCAAATCGCTGCTGATGTGATGGGCGAAGATTGGATCAATGCGGATCATTTCCGCTTTGGCGCCAGTGGCGTTCTAACCAACTTACTTGCTGTTCTAGACGGCACATCAGAAACAGAAAATAACGCAGCCTATTAATAATTTCCCATTCTTGAGATAAGGCGCGATTGAAATTTAGATAAATAGGAGAAGTATCAAATGCTTCCACAGGAAATTATTCGCAAAAAACGCGACGGAAACAAACTATCTGCAGAAGAAATCCAGTTCGTTGTTGATGGTATTACAAGAAACACTTTATCTGAAGCACAGGTAGGTGCGTTTGCCATGGCTGTTTTCTTTCAAGGCATGGATATGGATGAACGCGTTGCCCTCACCCGTGGTATGATGAATTCTGGTGATGTTTTAAGCTGGGATAATTTAGGCCTTGATGGCCCTGTTGTTGATAAACATTCTTCTGGTGGTGTTGGCGATAAAATTAGCTTGATGCTTGCACCTATTGTCGCAGCTTGTGGCGCCTATGTTCCAATGATTGCTGGTCGTGGGCTTGGTCATACAGGTGGAACCGTTGATAAGCTAGAAGCTATTCCGGGATACAACACCGCGCCATCTGACGAACAATTCCGTGCTATCGTTAAGAAATTAGGTTTTGCTATTATTGGTCAAACAGGTGAATTGGCGCCTGCGGATAAACGCCTTTATGGTATCCGCGATGTGACAGCGACAGTTGAATCTGTACCATTGATCACAGCCTCTATTCTCTCCAAAAAATTGGCTGCAGGCCTTGATGCTTTGGTCATGGATATCAAATGCGGTAACGGTGCCTTCTGTGATACCTTTGAAATGGCTAAGGAGTTATCTGAAAGTATTGTTGCTGTTGCCAATGGCGCTGATACGGCAACCAATGCGTTGATCACTGATATGAACCAAGTGCTGGGCAATACGGCTGGTAATTCCGTTGAAACCATCGAAGTCATTGATTATTTGACCATCAAAGAAGCACGTGAACCACGTCAACATGAAATCACTATGGCTCTTGCGGCCGAGATGGTTTTGCTAGGTAAGCTTGCAGATACCATAGAAGAAGCCCGTGAAAAAGCTGAGGATGCATTGGAAAGCGGACGCGCCGCAGAAAAGTTTGCGCAAATGGTTGTTGAACTTGGTGGTCCTGCTGATTTGATTGAGAAAAAAGAAAGCCATATGCCATTGGCCGAAGTGACACGTGATGTCTATTTAAATGATGCGGGCGTGATAACCGAACTGAACACACGTGAAATTGGTCTTTCTGTGGTAACATTGGGGGGTGGTCGTAAATCACCGACCGATGATATTGATCATGCTGTTGGTTTAAGCTGTATTCGTGGTCTTGGTGATGATGTAGATAGCAATACGCCATTCTGTCGCATTCATGCACGTAATGAAGACCAAGCTGATGCAGCAGAAGTAGCAATTAAGTCTGCTGTAACAGTTGGTGAAACATCACCTGTTATTAATAATATCGTGATGGAACGTATCACAAGCTAGGGCCATATTATTTGGTGTAAGCTTCAGGATTTAAGAAAAGAAAGAAAAACCGTGGCACGTACATTTATATTGATCATGGATTCATTCGGGATTGGTTCCGCCGAAGATGCGGACAGTTTTGGCGATACGGGTGCGGATACATTAGGCCATATCGCCGAAGCCTGTGAACAAGGCAAAGCGGATGAACAAGGTCGTTCCGGCGCACTTGATATACCTAATCTCTTATCACTTGGTTTAGGCAAAGCATGGTCCGAGGGAACAGGAAAATCATTAAATTCCCTCACCACCGAAACCACGATCAAAGGAGCCTATGGCTTTGCGCAAGAAGTTTCTAAAGGCAAAGATACACCATCTGGGCATTGGGAGATTGCGGGCCTGCCAGTTGATTTTGATTGGGGCTTCTTCCCAACAACTATCCCAAGTTTCCCAAAATCTCTGACTGATCGTCTGATTGAGCGGGCAGGTATAAAAGGCATTCTTGGTGATAAACATGCATCTGGTACGGTAATTATCGAAGAACTAGGTGAAGAACATGTCAAAACCGGCATGCCTATCTGCTATACATCCGCTGATAGTGTATTTCAAATTGCGGCGCATGAAGAACATTTTGGCCTAGATAAGCTTTATGAATTATGTGAAATCGCCAAAGAATTATGTGACGAATATAATGTAGGCCGTGTAATTGCACGCCCCTTTATCGGGGAAGATGCAAAAAGCTTTAAGCGTACAGGCAATCGTCGCGATTACACGACGGAACCACATGAAGACACCTTGTTAGATAAGCTCGTTAAAGCAAATAAGACTGTCGTATCTGTCGGCAAAATTTCCGATATCTTTGCCCATCGTGGTATTTCAGAAAAAGTAAAAGCCACAGGTAATATGGCTCTTTTCGATGAAACTTTGCGCCTCGCTGACGAAAAAGGTGAAGGCAGTTTGATTTTCACTAATTTCGTGGATTTTGATGCAGAATATGGTCATCGTCGTAATATAGCTGGTTATGCCAAAGCACTGGAAGATTTCGACAAACGCCTTCCAGAACTTTTCGAAAAACTTGAAGATGATGATCTGGTATTGATTTCTGC
Organism: Curvivirga aplysinae; assembly: GCF_009711445.1. Classification (GTDB taxonomy): domain Bacteria; phylum Pseudomonadota; class Alphaproteobacteria; order UBA8366; family Aestuariispiraceae; genus Curvivirga; species Curvivirga aplysinae. The sequence continues at coordinate 32,033 of NZ_SMMC01000197.1, forward strand.
AGATCACGGATGTGACCCAACTTGGGAAGGCACCGATCACACACGTGAATATGTACCTGTGATTTTCTATAAAAAAGGCATAGAAGAAAATAATCTGGGGCGTCGCGCGACCTTTGCCGATATGGGTCAAACCATTGCCAAACATTTTGGTATCGATCCCCTCACCCACGGGACTGCCTGTTTCTAGGATAAAATAATATGACCAAAGAAGCTTTACGTTTTCAATCGACTGAAGATGGACATTTAACTGACGAAATGAAGGTAGCCTATGAACGGGATGGCTATATCATTTTAGAAAACTTTGTTGATCCAGCTATCTGTGATTCCGTTCGAGATCATGCTGATAAATTGGTTGAAGAATTTGATCCATCTGGTGTCTCTACTATCTTTTCTACCAATGAACGCTCCCATGCAAAAGATGATTATTTTAAATCATCCGGCGATAAAGTGCGTTTCTTTTTTGAAGCAGAAGCTTTTGATGAAAATGGTGAGTTAAAACAGGAAAAGTCTAAATCAATCAACAAGATGGGCCATGCCATGCATGACCTTGATCCAGTTTTCAAAGAATTTGCCTATACTGATAAACTGAAAAAACTTGCAGGAAGTTTGGATTGGAAACAACCACAACTTTTACAAAGTATGTATATCTTCAAGCAACCAAAAATTGGCGGTGAAGTTAACATGCATCAAGATAGCACCTTCCTTTATACAGATCCCGAATCCGTCGTAGGCTTTTGGTTTGCTCTGGAAGATGCCACTCTTGAAAATGGATGCCTCTGGGGCATCCCAAATCGTCATAAAGAACCATTGAAAGATAAGTTTGAATATGATGCGGACGGTAATTTGATTTTAAACACAGTCAATCCATGTGAATGGAAAATGGAAGATGCTGTTCCTTTAGAAGTAAAAAAGGGAACTGTGATCCTACTTCATGGGCATTTGCCGCATTATTCCGCGCCAAATCGTTCAACAAAATCCCGTCATGCTTTCACTTTGCATGCCATTGATGCGACTTGCGACTATCCAGATCACAACTGGTTGAAACGGGGTAAAAATCTACCACTAGTCAACTGGTTGGACGCGTAAATATGCAAACCCAAAATATTCCAAAAGTCGAACTACACGTTCATATTGAAGGAACTATTACGCCGTCTCTTGCAAAAAAACTTGCGACTAGAAATGGTGTAAAACTTGATCCATCGGTTTTACAATATGAGGATCATTACACCTTCACAGATTTTTTAGATTTTCTAAATCAATATGACATGGTTGCGGATTGCATTCGCACACCCCAAGATTACGAAGATCTCGTCTATGATTATCTAGAACGTTGCGCTGCAGAAAATGTGATCTATGTAGAATTTTTTGGATCAAAAGATCATGGGGAAGCTTGCGGTATCAGTTATCCTGATATGGTAGCTGGTATGGCAAAAGGTATTGAACGCGCGGAAGCTGACTTTGGCATTATCTGTCGTTGTATTATGACTTGTGTCCGCCATTATGGACATGAACGTGCCCTACCTGCAGCCCAAGCGATGATCGATCATCCACATCCGATCGTTGTTGGTTTGGGCATGGCCGGTGATGAAAATGCACATCACCCAAAGGATTTCGCGGCGGCTTTTAATCTTGTTCATAAAGCTGGATATCCAACCACAGCCCATGCGGGCGAAGCTGCAGGTCCACAAAGTGTGAAAGACTGTCTAAAATATCTACCTATCAAGCGTATCGGGCATGGTGTTCGTAGTATTGAAGACCCTGCTCTTGTTAAAGAAATAGTTCAAAAAGGTATTGCTCTGGAACTTTGTCCCGGAAGTAATTTATCCCTTGGTTTCTATGATCAACCGGAAGATCATCCGATCCTCAAATTAAAAGAGGCAGGATGTCGGATGAGTTTAAACTCTGACGATCCACCCTATTTTATGACAACGATAGGAATGGAATATGAAAATGGCATGCAACTTTGGGGTTTGACAGAAGACGAACTTCGCGGCATTACCAAAATGGCAATTGAAGATGCCTTCTGTGATGATGAAACCAAAGCCAAGCTTCTGGCAAAATTAGGTTAATAAAATATGATTGAAGTTGTTGCTTTTGATGCGGATGATACCCTTTGGCATACCGAAGATATTTTTGTTAGCACTCAAAACAAACTGGAAGAAATTCTTACAAACTATTGTGAGACCGCCCATTTGCATGAACGCATGGCAGCAACCGAAAAAGAAAATGTCAAACTTTTCGGCTATGGGATTAAAGGTTTTACCTTGTCCATGGTTGAAACAGCTATTGAGCTATCAGAAGGTAAGATTTCAGCTGAACATATCCATGAAATTATCCAGCTTGGTAAAGCGATGCTGGAACATCCGCTTCGTATCATGCCTAATGTGGAAGATGTGTTAAAAGAACTTCATGGGAAATATAAGCTGGCGATCGTAACCAAAGGCGATCTACTTGATCAAAATAACAAGATCGATCAATCCGGTCTTGCCCCTTATTTTGATTTTCTGGAAGTGGTGAGTGAGAAAGATACCACGACCTATGAAAATTTATTCACGAAATGGGGCGATTATCCTGCTGAACGTGTCATGATGATTGGAAATTCATTACCATCTGATGTGTTACCCGTATTGGATATTGGTGGCTATGGTGTTCATATTCCCTACGTAACAACAGCTGCATTTGAACGTACCGACCGCATTGCCTCCGGTCATCGTTTTGCACATAAAGATAATATTAAAGAGATTCCAGCATATCTTGAACAAATTGCCCTTAAATATCTGATCTGACAATTTTATCAGGCAATTTTAAACAATCTGGAATAACTGCTCTTCCGTTCCTTTTGCATATGGAAACTTATCATCAATGGGTTTATAAATTTCCCAAATGATAATCCAAACGGGGTATTCCAATATGTATTCTTCTTCCAATGCACGCCAATCCAACGAACGTTTGGGCGGGCATATTCTTGCTGATCAATTAGCTATTCAAGGTGTAGATACAGTTTTCTGTGTTCCGGGCGAAAGTTACCTGGCACTTCTTGATGGTTTGGTAAATCATGAAGACAATATTCGCGTAATCAACACGCGTCACGAAGGCGGTGCCTCTAACATGGCGGAAGCTTATGGCAAAGTCACAGGACGCCCCGGCATTGTATGGTGACACGTGGCCCAGGTGCAACCAATGCTTCATGCGGCCTTCATACTGCTTATCAAGATTCCACTCCCATGATCCTTTTCATTGGTCAAGTTGGTCGTGATATGAAGGACCGTGAAGCTTTTCAGGAAATTGATTATAGTCACATGTTTGGTCAAATGGCGAAATGGGTTGCCCAAATTGATAGCGCTGATCGAATTCCAGAATATATCAACCGCGCTTTTCATGTAGCCATGTCAGGTCGCCCGGGCCCTGTTGTTCTTGCATTACCGGAAGATATGTTAACCGATTATACTGCAGCAGCCGATCTAAAGGCCCCTGCCCGCGTTGCCCAATCTGTGCCTGCTATTGAAGATTTGAATGAATTGGAAAGTCTTTTACAAAAGGCAAAAAAACCATTCATGCTTGTTGGTGGCCCGACCTGGACGCAAGACGCAGTAGACAATATCGTGGCATTTGCAGAAAAACATAACATTCCAACGGGGGCCTCTTTACGTTCCCAAGATTGCTTCGACAATACACATCGCTGCTATGTGGGGGATGTGGCAATTGCTGTAAATCCGAAATTATCCAAACGTGTAAAAGAAAGCGATTTGCTTATTGTAGTGGGGCCACGTTTAGGTGAAATGACCACGCAAGGATATGACCTGGTCACCATCCCGGAAACCGCACAAACATTAGTTCATGTGCAAACAGGTGCGGAAGAATTAGGACGTGTTTATCGCCCTGATCTTGGCTTTAACTGTGATATGCCCTCTTTTGCAAAAGCAATACAGTCAATTTCTGCAACAGGTGATGAATCCCGTGCTGCATGGTGTGCTTCTGCTCATCAAGATTATCTTGACCGCATTCAACCGACTGAGGTTGCGGGTGACCTCAACATGTCAAAAGTGGTACGTCATCTCAGCGAAACTTTACCTGCAGATGCTATTGTCACAGCAGGTGCCGGTAACTATGCGGTTTGGGTGCATCGTTTCTTCCAACATAAAAAATTCCGCACACAAGTTGCCCCAACAAATGGCGCCATGGGATATTCCGTTCCCGGTGCATTAGGCGCAAAAGCGGTTGATCCAACCAAAACTGTTGTCAGCTTTAGTGGTGATGGCTGCTTTATGATGCTGGGCCAAGAACTGGCAACAGCCATCCAATTTGATCTACCCGTCATTTTCATCGTGGTAAATAATGGTTTCCTGGGCACTATTCGTATGCATCAGGAACGCACCTATCCAGAACGTGTGATGGCAACTGATCTGCACAACCCGAATTTTGTGCAATTGGGTCAAGCGTATGGTTGTCATAGTGAATTGGTTACGAAAACCGAAGATTTTGCGGCTGCCTTTGAACGTGCAGAACAATCAGGAAAAGCGGCACTTCTTGAACTTCGCGTTGATCCAGAAGCCCTTACCCCCGTTCAAAGTTTGAGCGAAGTGCGTGAGCAAGGCAAAGCATCTGTCTAAATCAATCGTGATAATCCAGCTCTTCTTTAAGAGTTTTGATAACAGGTTTCGGGGCGTTCAGTGAAAACAGGACGCCCCCTTCTGTATAGGCACGTTCAACTGTGATCTCTGGATGTAAGGACAAAAAACGCTCTATCTTTTCTGAACGAGAAAAAGACATCTGAATTTCGAAATCTTCATGTTCTAAATAAGGCTCTATTTCAGCCACTGCTACAGCCGCATTTACGGCAGCTGCATACGCCCGGGCCAATCCGCCAGTTCCAAGCTTTGTACCACCAAAGTAACGTGTGATGATCGCCCCAACATTGATTAAATCAGCACCTTGTAAAACACGTAAAGATGGCATTCCAGATGTACCAGATGGTTCACCATCATCACGACCGCGTTCTATAATCTGCCCTTCATCAAGATAACGGATCGCAGTAACATGATGGTTTGCTTTAGGGTGTAAAATTCGCAACTCTTCCAAACGTCCTTCAAACTGATCGTAAGGGACAATTTCACATAAAAACCGGGATGCCTTTTCCTCTGTTTCTGCGATAGCTGGTTTTGTAATAATATTCATTGGAGATGGTATTCAATTTACTTGCGGGGTGCGACACGAAAGGCTTGTTCCGCATATGGCAATAATTCATCCGGATTTTCAAGTAACTCATCTGGTACACTATACCAACGCTCTACGCTAACCACTTTTCCCTTTTTGGGATAACTAAAGGGATGACTTCCAATTTCAATAAGCTTCTCACGTAAATCATCATCTACCACGAAATAAAGCTCATTTAATAAATAAACTGCGAATTGAACACTCATATGTCGAAAGTCCCAACCACCAAAAAACCGCTTAGACTCTATAGGTCCGAGATTTTCAAAAACCTCTCTATAATATTGAACAATTTCAGGTGGTTTCGCAGCCATTTTTCACCAAACTTAAAAAGGAACGTTAGATTTTATTTTTATTCTATCGTCACTTTTATGATGGGTGAAGTTTAATTCAGTTGCATGCAATAATAAACGGGAAGACGCTTCAAATGCATCGCCTTTGGCATAAAACGGATCTCCCAATATAGGATGCCCAAGTGCTTGCATATGAACGCGCAATTGATGACTTCGCCCAGTAACCGGAAATAAGGCTATGCGCGATGTATTATTCACCTCATCATGAGCTAGACATTTCCAATGGGTTAAGGCAAATTTTCCTTGCTCATGATCTACGATCTGCTTTGGACGGTTTGGCCAGTCGCAACGCATAGGAAGGTCAACACTGCCTTCTTTACCTTCAATTAATCCCCAAACAATCGCTGTGTATGATTTATCTGTTTCTTTATGTTCAAATTGACGGGAAATATCGCGATGTGCCTCTTTGCTTAAAGCCATCACCATAATCCCAGATGTGTCCATATCAAGACGATGTACAATTGTGGCGTTGGGATATTCAGTTTGTACGCGTGTCGCCAAGCTATCCTTATTTTCTTCTGCACGTCCCGGCACAGAGAGTAACCCACTTGGTTTATCTAAGACCAAATAGCTCTCATCTTTATAAAGAATAGTTAGCCCTTCATGGGCTGGAGGCGAATAAGCACGCATAAGAGGAATCCATCATAAACAAGTTGAGATGTTTTATTTGAAATCCTGTACGATGGAAAGAATCTTATTCACATGACCGTTTTCATCTTTAAACGGCAAATCAACACTTTCAATCTGAACATGCCCCTTATCAATTGTTGGTAAGGTGCCTTTAAAGACATGTGGCATAAACTCTTTACAGATCATATCATAATAATGAAATAAATCGCGTTCATAAACCTCTTCATGGTCCCCGCGAACATCCATATGCTTTAGGCGGTCTCGCCCAAGAACGTCTAAAACATGTTCCCCTTGAAGTTTGTATTTAAAACTTCCATCTTGTTGGCGTTCCGAAACGGACATACGGTTAGAATAAGTGGCGAATTCAATAACATCGAAACTTTTCCAATAAGGTACCGGGCAATCACTTTGTGCATCCCGGTTTTGTAACCACCATTGAAAAATATCGATTGTTGCTGCCTGTGATAGTTGTGATACAACTTTGAGCGGCTCTACTATGGCATCTCTACCCATTTCTTCCAAACCTGTCGCCATTTATCTCCCCGAGAAACTATAGAGTGGCTATATTACTGTTTTATAACAGTAATTTATTTATTATTACTTCACTTATAGTCAGGAAAGAAACTAACGGAATAACCGTTATTGAAATGATCGGTACTGTTCCCAACACAGAACAAAACTAGTCACATAGTTAAAGCATCACATAAAATATATTTACGTTGCTTCATTTGCTGACAACACCCCTTCCCTTATGTCGACGAGCAAAAAGAAACACCAATAAAGTAATGATATATGCCTCAAAATTCCTAACCAAAACTCACCAATCCATATCAAAGATGTTAGTCGATAAGGCTTTGAACTGTAAA
>NZ_SMMC01000143.1 GCF_009711445.1 Curvivirga aplysinae
TTATAAATCTCGATAAATGCACCATCCTGACGTAGTTTGGGAATGATTTTGTCGAAATCTTCTTTCAGTTTTTTATTTTCTGGTTTTTTACTGTAAGCAATATAAACATTCGAAATATTAATTGGAGGGTTTAAAAATCTGAGCTGATCAGCGACACTCTTTTGTCTAGCAATGTATGATATGGAGTATTTTAATCCAGCGATTAATTTAACACGTCTATGAACTAGTAAATTTACTAAGTCCTCATTCGTATTTGCATAATGAAGGTCTTTAAGTAATCTAGTGTTGATTGCCTCATTCATTGTTTGGCCGTAGTTCAACGTTGGATGAATACCAATGGAGAAATTGCTGAGTTGATCAAGATTTCCGTCATAATCTAATTGTTCTTCTATCAATGTAAAAAAGTAACTACCATCCTGCCCAATATATTCATTAGAGAAATTAAAAATTTCTTCGCGTTCAGGGCTTTTGAACATGAAGGAGAAATTACTATCTCCCCGTTCCAACATCTTTTGAACGCGTGCCCATGGGCGCAAAGTTGCATTGATTTTATAACCACTTTCCTTACTTAACAGGTCAACTAGATCTTTATTTAAGCCTTTATGAATACCATCTTCTTTGTAAAAATATGGTGCAATCTCGGTTGTTATATATATGACCTCTTGCTTGTTTTTTGAGTAACAGGGTGCAGAAGTTATCATACTGACCGCGGTCATAGTCAGGAACCATAGTGTGACCTTTGAGCTTAGCATCAGTGTTTTCCTCTAAAGATATCTATTGATATATTAGCCTTATTATAGGATTTGAAGAAATAGTTTTTGTGATTATGGGAAGAGATTTCTCACTCTCCAACTTGGATATTAAAATGAAGACAGCTGTAATTATTATTGATGTTCAACAAGCTTTATTTGAAGCGGATGAAGGGCCGTTTGAAAGAGAAGAGGTGATTGAGCGTATTAATACGCTTACTTCGAAGGCCAGAAATTTAGAGCTACCAGTTATTATGGTGCAACACGAAAGAGAAGATACTGTGGTCGCCTATCAATCGGCTGGGTGGCAACTTTATTCAGAACTGGATACGAAACCAACTGATATTATTGTGAGAAAGCAAACACCGGATTCTTTCCACGAAACAGATCTTGCTGACGTTTTGAAGAATAATAGCGTTACAGATCTCATTGTCTGTGGTTATGCAACCGAATTTTGCGTGGATACAACAGTACGTCGTGCTGCCGCATTGGGGTATGATGTGCAACTGGTGGCGGATGCTCATACAACACATAATAAAAATCATCTAAATGGGGGGACGATCAGAGAGCATCATAATGCAACTTTGCCTAGTGTGAGTAGTTTCAGCGGAAATATTGAAGCTGTTGAAACGATCTCAATTTATTTTGGGTGAGAAGGCATCATAGATAATAGTGCCGAAAGTTCCATCTTCGCGCATCTCTTGAAGGGCAGTGTCAATCGCGTCGGAAACCTGTCGCATGTCGCGCTTCTTCGTGAAGGTATTATAGACATTGGCGTTACTTAAATTGGGGGTGACGGCTTCGATTGTGCTTGTGAGCCCATTTTTCTCTATGACACTGTCAATCACATAGCTGGCGCCAACAATAAGATCGACACGTTTTCCTGCGAGTAGGGAAACGAGATTATTGTGATTGTTCGCCCGTTCGATATCTTTGAATATTCCTGCGACAAGGGCTTTGTCAAATTTCTTGCCATAACTGATTTTGTTGACAACGCCGATTTTTAATAAAGAAATTTTGTTGAAATCTCCGTCGTAACTGATAGCGCTGTCAATATGCTTGAAAAAGCGTACCGTTATCGGAAAGATGGGTTTTTGAGAGAAGGTATATATTTTCTCCCGTTCCGGGTTTTTATACATATTCGTAAAATCGGCATCACCATTTTCAACCATCTTTAAAACACGTGCCCAGGGTCTAAATTCGATTTTTAAATCATAGCCAGCACGTGCGCTCGCCTCCTGAAGAAGGTCTAGCTTAAATCCCTTCTTTTCTCCATTCTCAAGATACTGATATGGTGGGAATTCGGGTACCACTAATGTCAAGGTTTCTGCAGCATGTACAGGCAAGGATAAGGCTGCATAGATTCCTGCAGAAATGAACATCTGCAAACATGCGTTTTTGAATCTAGATGCAAATCTCAATAGTGAAACCTTTATATACTGGTGTTTCGTTAGGTTAGCTTAAAAAAGGTGAGGAATCAAATGAATAATTTGTTCTTTTGCGACATCGAAATGGCGCGTAGGAGTAATAATTTGTGAAGTTTTTATGAATATCGATATCGCTATGTCGTTTTGTCGTTAGGAAGGTAAAAAAGGTCGCGAGATTTAATTTTCTATCTGTTTTTTCTGCTTAATCTCGCTAACAATGAAAAGAGACTACTAGAAAAATATTCTTTTCAGTACAAAATTTTTACTTATGGGAAAAGGTACGTCACTATGGCGAAATCTGATATTGATATTGCGCGCGAAGCGAAGATGATTCCAATCACAGAGGTTGGGGCGAAATTGGACATTCCTGCTGATGCGTTGCGCCAGTATGGTCCAGACAAAGCAAAGGTTAGCTTTGAGTTCTTGGAATCCATCAAAGACCGTCAAGATGGTAAGTTGATCTTGGTAACAGCTATCTCCCCAACGCCAGCGGGTGAAGGTAAAACAACCACAACAGTTGGTTTGGGCGATGGTTTAAACGCAATTGGCAAAAAAGCTATCATGGCATTGCGTGAGCCTTCTTTGGGTCCTTGCTTTGGTGTTAAAGGTGGTGCTGCTGGTGGTGGTTACGCTCAGGTTGTTCCAATGGAAGACATCAACTTGCATTTTACAGGTGACTTCCACGCAATCGGTGCTGCGCATAACTTGCTTTCTGCTTTGATTGACAACCACATTTACTGGGGTAACGAGCTTGGTTTTGACGAGCGTCGTGTTGCTTGGCGTCGAGTTGTTGATATGAATGACCGCGCATTGCGTGACATCGTTGTGTCTCTAGGCGGTGTATCTAACGGTTTCCCACGTCAAACAGGTTTTGACATTACAGTGGCTTCAGAAGTTATGGCGATCTTCTGCTTGGCGAGCGATCTAGATGATTTGGAAGATCGTCTTGGCAAAATCGTTGTTGGTTACACACGTGACCGTAAAGCAATCTACGCACGTGATTTGAACGCCCAAGGCCCAATGACAGTATTGTTGAAAGATGCGTTGATGCCTAACTTGGTTCAAACATTGGAAAACAACCCAGCGTTCATCCACGGCGGTCCTTTTGCGAATATCGCACATGGTTGTAACTCTGTTTCCGCAACAAAAGCTGCCTTGAAATTGGCTGACTATGTTGTAACAGAAGCTGGTTTTGGTGCTGATTTGGGTGCTGAGAAATTCTTCGACATTAAATGTCGTAAAGCTGGCTTAAACCCAGAAGCAGTTGTAATCGTATGTACAATTCGTGCGATGAAAATGCACGGTGGTGTTGCGAAAGCTGATTTGGCTGGTGAGAATGTTGAAGCTGTTAAAGCAGGCTTGGAAAACTTGGGCCGTCACATTCGCAATGTTGGTCAGTTCGGTGTACCTGCTGTTGTTGCAATTAACCGTTTCGTACTTGATACAGATGCAGAAGTTGCAGCTGTTCAAGAATATGCGAAAGAGTTGGGTGTAGAGGCAATCATCGCCAACCACTGGGCTGACGGTTCTGCTGGTACAAAAGAATTGGCTGAAAAAGTTGTTGAATTGGTTGAAGGCGGCACAGCACAGTTCCGTACTTTGTATAATGACGACATGCCATTGTTTGACAAAATCAACACTGTTGCTCGTAACATCTATGGTGCTGACGAGGCTGTTGCAGACAAAAAAGTTCGCGATCAGTTGAAGCAGTGGGAAGATGAAGGTTACGGTGATTTGCCAGTATGTATGGCGAAGACACAATATTCCTTCTCGACAGATCCTGCGCTTTTGGGTGCGCCATCTGGTCACGTAGTACCTGTTCGTGAAGTTCGCTTGTCTGCAGGCGCTGGCTTCATCGTGGCAGTTTGTGGTGCGATCATGACAATGCCTGGTCTACCACGTGTTCCTGCTGCGAACTCCATCCACTTGGATGACGAAGGTCTGGTACAAGGCTTGTTCTAAGCTTCAGTACAGCTTTAAGGTTAAAAAACATTTTGTTTTGGAAAGCCGCTGGAGAGAAATCTCCGGCGGTTTTTTTTCTTAAAATTCCTGCAGTTTAAAACGCCTACATTAGAACGGTTCTAATATTTTTATTGATAATTAGTCGCAATAATTATTGACTTTGCGAGTCATTCTCAATAAACCAATTTTATTGATTTACTGCTTAGTATCTTTGAGGGGATGATCTTAAATAAGATACTAACTGACTTGGAGAAGTAAAAATGTTGAAACGCTCTGTTGCAGCGGTTGCACTATTAAGCCTTGGTGCATGTGTAACTTCTGGGGATAAAGAAGTTACTAAAGCAAATGTTCTAGATACATATGCGAATATCGCTCAAGCTAAATTTGAAGATTCTTTGACAACAGCACAGGACCTTCAAGCTGCTATTGATGCATTGGTTGCAAAGCCTTCTGAAGAAACATTGGATGCAGCACGTGATGCATGGGTTGCAGCACGCGTTCCTTACCAACAATCTGAAGTGTACCGTTTTGGTAACGCAGCTGTTGACGACTGGGAAGGTAAAGTGAACGCATGGCCATTGGACGAAGGCTTGATTGATTATGTTGACGCTGGTTATGGCGTTGATTCTGATGAGAACGCATTATACACAGCAAACGTAATTGCAAGCACAAGCTTGAAATTGGGTGGTGAAACTGTTGATACATCTGTTATTACCAAACAATTGCTATCTGAAACATTGCATGAAATCGATGGTGTGGAAGCAAACGTAGCTACAGGTTATCACGCAATTGAATTCTTGCTATGGGGCCAAGATTTGAACGGTACAGATGCTGGCGCAGGTGATCGTCCTTACACAGATTTCGATCTAGCAAATTGCACAGGTGCAAATTGTGATCGTCGTGTTCAATATTTGACAGTTTCTGCTGATCTTTTGATTGATGATTTGAAAGATGCTGTAGCAATGTGGTCTGAAGGTGGTCAGGCACGCATTGCTTTGACATCTGACGGTGAAGATGCTGGTTTGACAAAAATCTTCACAGGCATGGGGTCTCTTTCTTATGGAGAATTGGCTGGTGAACGTATCAAACTTGGTTTGATGTTGAATGACCCAGAAGAAGAGCATGATTGTTTCTCTGATAATACACATTGGTCTCATTACTATGATGCGAAAGGCATTCAAAATGTCTATAACGGTTCTTACACACGTGTGAATGGTGATGTGATTTCTGGTCCTTCCGTATCTGATTTAGTGAAAGCAACATCTGCAGATGTTGACGCGGCTGTTCAACAAAAATTGGACGCGACAATGGGTGCGATGACAGTTATGGCTGATAAAGCTGAGTCCGGTATGGCATATGACCAAATGTTGGGTGAAGGCAACGCAAACGGCAATCGTATTATCCAAGATGTTGTTGATAGCTTGGTTGACCAAACAAAAACTTTCGAAGCTGCAATGGGCACACTTGGTCTGACATTGCCAGAATTTGAAGGTTCTGACAGCTTGGATAACCCATCTGCTGTATTTGAATAAGTCGACAGACTAATAATAATAAGGGGGTGTGGCTTGGTTCTTCCGGGCTACACCCTTTTATGCATTCAATGCAAAAAAGTGATTAGGACAAAAATAGAGCAAATGACAAAAAAGATAATAAGTTGCCGCTTGCTTCCTCTAGCATTTCTTTCAGGCTTTGTATCAATTTCCCAAGCCGAAATTATCCCGCCCACAGATGACTTTTCGAAACCAGAAAAAGGAGAAATCTTTCAGGGAGGGGCAACAACACATAACAATAAAGTGGGGCGTAACTCATTTTCTTTTTCGTCACGTAATCTTGCCTTTGAACAAGGCCTTGATTTTAAAATTGGAAATGGGTTCTTCAAGCGTATCTGGGTGTCTTCGCCAGCAAGTACGAAATCGGCAGATGGATTGGGACCAATCTTCAATGCAAAATCCTGCCAGCGTTGTCATATTAAAGATGGCAGAGGGCATCCACCTGCAGGTAATTATCCTGATGATACGGCTGTGTCGATGTTTTTACGATTGTCCGTGCCGCCTGCAACGGAAGAAGAGCATGCATTGTTAGCTGCCGGTAAAACAGGTGTTATACCTGAACCAACATATGGTGGGCAGTTACAGGATTTTTCAGTGCAAGGAGTGCCTGCCGAAGGCCGTATGCATATAGAATATGAAGAGCTAGATGTGGTGTTAGGTGACGGTACCAAAGTATCGTTACGCAAGCCAACCTATAGCGTTACAAACTTGCAATACGGCCAGATGCAAGATGATGTCATGCTGTCTCCGCGAGTAACACCGCAAATGATTGGTCTTGGTTTGCTAGAAGCAATACCGGAAGCAGATATCTTATCGCAAGTTGATGAAAATGACGCAGATGGCGACGGTATTTCAGGCAAGGCAAATTATGCATGGGCGATGCGTGAAAGCAAACCTAAGCTAGGTCGTTTTGGCTGGAAAGCTGGAAATGCAACATTGTTTGATCAGGCTATACATGCCTCAACAGGCGACCTTGGTATTTCTTCTAGTTATCAACCTGATCCTTGGGGGGATTGTACGGTAAATCAAACTCTTTGCCGTAATGCGCCGGATGGTAATAATCCAGAAAATGATGGGGTAGAAATTTCTGATGAGGCGATGGAAAAATTAGTTTTCTATACTCAGAATTTAGCGCCGCCACGCCGTAAAAATGTTGATGATCCAAAGGTTCTTCGGGGTAAGGAACTTTTCTATGGTGCGAATTGCATCGCTTGTCATACACCTAAATATCGCACCGGTAATATTGCAGATTTTAAAGCAGTGAAGAACCAGTTGATCTGGCCTTATACTGACTTGCTGTTACATGATATGGGCGAAGGACTTGCTGATAACCGCCCGGAAGGAAAGGCAAATGGGCAGGAGTGGAAAACACCTCCCTTATGGGGCATTGGCCATACTCAAAATGTCAATAAGCATACATTCTTCTTGCATGACGGGCGTGCACGTAATTTAACCGAAGCGATCTTGTGGCATGGGGGAGAAGCAAAAACATCTCGTGATGTTTTTGCCAATTTACCTCAAGAAGACCGCGAAGCCATGTTGGCTTTCTTAAATTCACTTTAAGCTGGAAAATAAAATGAAGAAAACTCTGCAATTTATCACTGTTGTTTGTACGGCTTTAATAATTGGATCTGCGTTTGCTGGTCAGTTTAAAGAAACGAATGCCAATTATGTGGATCAGCATATTTTCCCACGTACGGAAGCATTTGCAAAAGAAGCTTTTGAATTTAAAGAAACGACAATCAAAGCATGTCGGTTGACCGGGGCTCAACAACAAGAAATGTTGCAAAAAGCATTTCATGAAGCGGTGGATGCATGGCAAGGGATAGAACATCTTCGGATGGGTCCTTTATCTGATTATGATCAAATGCATCGATTGCAATTCTGGCCAGATAAACGCAATAAAGTCAGTAAAGCTCTGTCTAATCTGCAGAAAAAACAAGAGGCTGGTGAACATATAGATGAACAAAAGATTGCCTTTAGTTCTGTTGCGGGACAAGGCTTTCCCATTTTTGAACGGATTATCTATCAAGATGGTGAGATTTCAGCCAAGCAGTGTGAAATCCTTCGTGCGGTAGCGTCAAATATCTATTCGATTGCAAAGTCAGTTCATCAAGCCTGGGTGGATCCTGAATATGGCTATGGTGGTGAGATGAAATTTACTTTGGCTGAGAATGAATTATATACGGATGAATTAAGCGTAACTGCTGATTTATTCACAAATTTATGGTCTGCCTTACAATGGGTTGAAGATAATAAAATTCGATCTCCATTACGTGAAGATATTTCCAAAGCTAAGCCGCGTCGTATGGAAAACTGGCGTTCAGCTAGAAGTTTTAAAAATATCTCGATTGATGTGGCTGCGTTGAAAGATAGCTATGAAACGCTACTGCAAAGTCATGTATTGGATTTAGCTGATGGTGCTCAACGCGATGCGTTAATACTTGATAACTTGAATGCGGCTGCCACGATTTCTCAAGAACTTGAAAATGTGAAGGAAGAAGGCATTAAGAGTGAGGAAATATGGAATAAGATGTTGGACATGGCGGTGCATCTTAAAGAGGCGCGAGGGCAATTATTTGCCGTGGCAAAAGAGTTAAGCATCCCAGTTGGTTTTAATAGCCTAGATGGTGATTAAGGTTATTCTTCATGTTTTCTGATTATACCCGTCGAGATTTATTGCGATCTGGTTTAGCAGCAGGAATAGTTACACTTGCTTGGCCTAAAATCCTTCAAGCTAAAAATGGCAGTGGAGGATTATATTGGTCTGCCTTTGCGAATGCGGATAACAGTTATGGAATGGCAGTCTTTGATCTGCAAGGGGATTTCATATTTGAAAAAACTTTACCAGATAGAGGTCATGGGGCTGCTATATCTAACATCTATGGGCATTTGGCTATTACAGAACGCCGCCCCGGTTGGTTTGGGCAAATCTGGGATATTAGTGCCGATCGATTAATTGCTGAACTAAAACTTCCTAAAGGTAGGCATTTCTATGGTCATGCCTCTTATTTAGGAAATCGTCTTTTTACAACTGAAAATTCCTATGATGAAGAACGTGGTGTGATCGGTGTATGGGATGCTTCAAATGGCTATAAACGTATAGCGGAGTTTGATGCAGGTGGTATCGGTCCACATGAAATGCGCATTCTTGAGAATGGTCGCGAAATGGTCATTGCATCTGGCGGTATCCTAACGCATCCAGCAGATGGACGTAGTAAATTAAATATTCCTGACATGACCCCTAAACTTGCTTGGCTGGATTGTAAGTCAGGCAAAGTGTTGCGTGAATGGGCACCGGAAACAAAATGGCATAAAGCATCCATTAGACATTTGACGGTAAATGCTCAAGGTGATGTGTTTTTTGGTATGCAGTATCAAGGAAGCCGAAGGGAGCGTGCGCCTCTTGTCGGCATAGCACGCCGTGAAGGGGATGCTATGATATCTGAGTTACCGATTGATGTGCATAAGTCGACCCAAAATTATTGTGGAAGTGTTGAACTAGATTCAAGTGCCACCATCATGGCCGCATCCACGCCAAGAGGCAATAAAGTGATCTTTTTCGATGCCCGTGATAGTTCATATTTGGATCATGTTGATATAACGGATGCCTGCGGAGTTATTGCTGCTATGAATAGGCCTGAACAGTTCCTGATTTCCTCGGGAAATGGTGGGTTATATTTGCATAATGTGCATCATAGAGAGACTGTATTGATTACTCAAACCAATAAGCGTTGGGATAATCATATGATGTATATCGGTTAACAATTTCTTGAATTGTTATTTTTGGAGGATCACGTTAGCTTTGCCTTAATGGTAGGGCTAAATGAAACGTATATTTTTTTTTATTTTTAATGGTTTAATTCTATTTGCCACAGCGAGTGCGGCAAATGCGCAATCTATTTTTCAAAATATAGAAGATCCACGCCAGCTTGAACAAATTAAACAAGGGCGCAAGATTTTTAACCGTGATTGGCAAGCTTTCCCGGGGATAAACCCAAATGGAGATGGATTAGGGCCTGTTTTCAACCGTGTATCCTGTTCTGGTTGTCATTTTCAGGCAGGTCGTGGACGTCCACCAGAAAGTCCTGATGAGCCCTTTACTTCTATGGTCCTGCGTTTGGGCTTTACCGATGAATTAGGCAGTCGTGCGCATATTGCCTATGGTGAACAACTTAATGATCGTTCTTTACCTAATATTCCCGCCGAAGGACGGCCTAGTCTCTCATTCCGTACAATCAATGGACAATATGTTGATGGTGAAAGATATACACTGCGCATGCCACAATATGATGTGAAGGACTTGAATTTTGGACAGTTGGGCTGGGCAATACAATTTTCTGGTCGCGTTGCACAACCATTACAAGGAATAGGTTTTTTAGAAGCAATACCACAAGAGGTTTTAAATAGTTGGGCTGATCCAAATGATTTGGACGGCGACGGAGTTTCAGGCCGTATCCCGATGGTAAAGGACCAAAGTGGAAATATGTCGCCGGCCAGATTTGGTTGGAAGGCGGCCCAAGTAAGTCTGTTCAGCCAAACGGCACAAGCTTTACACCAAGATATGGGATTAACCTCAAGTTTACATCTAGAACAAAACTGCATGTGGGAACAAATCGCATGTCGTGCTGCGCCGAAAGAAACCGGCCCAGAAGTGAATGCGGCCCAGTTAGATCAATTGGTTAGTTTTCAACGTGCTTTATCTCCAAGAAGGCAAGAAAATCGTAATGAACTTGGACGCTACCTGTTTAATGAAATTGGGTGTGATCGCTGCCATATTCCAACTGTTCAAATCCCGGACGACACTTGGCCTACCTATCTTGCTGGACGTGAGATACATCCATACACAGATATATTACTTCATGACATGGGAGAAGGACTTTCAGATGGCTTATTCCAAGGTGATGCTTCTCCCTCAGAATGGAGAACCGCACCCCTATGGGGATTATCGCAACGACAGCCGTTAAGACTGCTGCATGATGGTCGCGCTCGTTCAGTTGCAGAAGCTATCCTTTGGCATGATGGTGAGGCACGTTTGAGTAAGGAAGCTTTTCGTCATTTGCAAAAACAAGAGCGTGAAGCACTGACAGATTTTGTGAGTGGTTTATAAGATTTTGAGAGCATTTAGTTCGATCTAACAAGGTTTTTTCTTAATGCGTCAATTAGTTTGTTTACATCAAGTGGTTTCGTAAGATACTCGTCAAAACCTGCTTCTAATGCTTCTTGGATGCTGTCATGTGTAGCGTTCGCACTCAAGGCAATTGCGGGAATATGTTTGGTTTTATCCAATTGTTTTAAGTGTTTTACAGCCTTGATGCCATCCATTCCCGGCAGATTTATATCTAATATTATGATGTCGAACTCTTCTTTTTCAGCAAATGCGATACCAAGTTCTGCCGTATGTACAGAGGTGAGCTGTATATCTTCGAGTTCATCAATGATATCTTCCATTAGAGAGACATTGGCTGAATTATCCTCAATATAAAGTATGTGGTTGGTTTTTTCTTTTGTACCAGTCACCATTAAAGCTGTATTTTCAAGAGGTTCAATTACCGGCTCTTTATCTTTCTGATCTGTTGTTGGGAAATCTATCCAAAATATACTTCCTTGCCCTTCAATGCTTTCGACGCCAATTGTACCTTTCATCTCTGTGATTAGTTTTTTTGATAGAAACAAGCCGATACCAGTTCCTGCAATTTGTTTTGTTTCTTCACCAAGACGACTGAATGGTTGAAATAGATCTGTTTGCTGGTGGATTGGTATTCCCTTTCCTGTGTCTCTCACTTGAATTCGCAGGGTATCTTTATTTTGAACTTTTGTAGAAATCCATACCTTTCCATCTTGAATGTTATATTTGACCGCATTCGTAAGCAGGTTTAATAAGATTTGTTTTGCACGAAGCGGGTCCGCCCAAATATTGGGAACATCTTCGGAAGTTTCATCTATAAGGGTTACGTTTTTATCATTACTGATTGTGTTCATGAATGAGAGACATTCACGAATAAGTCTACATGTGGAAATAGCACTATAATTGAATGTCATCTTGCCGGCTTCGATTTTAGCGAGATCTAGGACTTCATCTATTAGGCTTATGAGATGCTCTCCACCATCAATGATGAATTTCATTTGAGTCTGCTGACGTTCTGAGAGGGGATTACGTTTGCTGTTTTTCAATAATTGCGCGAATCCTAGAATTGAGTTTAACGGCGTGCGCAATTCGTGGCTCATACTAGATAGGAATTCCGACTTTGCGTTATTGGCTTTTTCTGCTTCCCGCTTAGCGCGGACTAATTGCAGTTCAGATTCTTGCCTTTGCTGTTGCGTTGCAAGAAAGGCATTATACCATGCAATTAACTCTGAAATCTCATCACTACCTGAAACTTCCATTCGATTAGTTAGGTCCAATTTACCTTTTTGATATTTCTTAAAACTTTCTGTGATCGTTCTGATTGGTGCTACAATAGTACGGGAAAGATAAAGGCCGATCAAAATTACGAGTGATAGGCATAGTATGATGACAAAGATGGTGACCGCATTCACGGTAGATGCATGTTTATAAAATGAACTTTCCGGTATAACGCTAATGATATGCCATCCGGTATTTGCAGATTTGACATGGTTTAGGACATACGTCTCTTCATAGATATCAGATATAATGGAACTTCGAGACTGAGTGATTTTTTTCAGTGGAATAGGAAGGTCATAGTTTGAACCGATCTTTGTTTTGTCGGGGTGATAGATTAATCGATCATTTTGATCAACGATAAGAAAGTAACCACCTTCGCCAATTTTTGTTTTTGATACTTGGTCATGTAGATGGTTCACGCTGAGATTAACTATAATTGTTCCAACAAGTTCTAAATCCAGAGTCTCTTTATTAATCTTTGTAATACTTCTGACAGCGGGCAATGTGAAAGTATCTCTTGTTTCCAGGCTTACATTCTTCTCAATACCTGGCCAAACAACTCTGGATCCCCTTGTTTCTCCGATTTTAAGAAGTCGTTCTTTGACACTTTCATCAACTTTATTATTTATGAGCGTGTAGCCAACATGGAAATGGGTGTCCGTTTTACTGAATAAATCGATAGAAACGATGCCATCTATATTAAGGAAGCCGTTGAGTGTATAACCGATACGTGCCTTGGTTGCGAGTGAGTCAAAAGAATCTATTTGACCGCCTGTATTATTCAACGCATCTGTTACTGTTGTTAGGCTAGCAATCTGCCCTGAGAGAGCTTCTACCTGTTTGATTTGTAACTCAATGAGCTCTTCTTGGTTGATAATCAAGGACTTGGTAAAATTATCTGCTTGATCCTTGAGGGCCCGTGAAGAATAGAAAAATGATGTGCCTCCAACAATTAAGATGGGTAGAATGCTTAGGAAGATCATATAGATGATAAATTTCCAGATGATATTCAATTTGAACACAGTCATGTGATTTCCATCTAGCTAACAATGATTACTGAAAACTTTGTTGGGTGATAACTTCCACATCTATAAGAATTTCGTTTGGAAAAGTTTTACCATTAAGCATATCTATTGCGGTCTTTATCCCGATGTAACTTTGTTGGGCAGGGAGTTGATCTATTGTCGCCTTCATCTTACCGGATTTGATCGCATTCTTGGCATCTTCGATTGCATCAAAGCCAACGACATCTACATGCATGAGGTTATTCTCGTGTAAATATCTTAGCGTACCAATTGCCATCATGTCATTTGCAGCAAAGATTGCTTTTATATCAGGATGCCTATCGAAAAAAACATGAGCAAGTTTATATGCCTCGTCAATCTTCCAATAGGCAGGCTGGGATGCGACGATTGAAATGTTTGGGTTTTCATTGAAAGCTCTGAATGCGCCTGCTTTACGAGCCTGAGCGTTTGCAGCAGTTGGGATACCTTCTATTACAGCCACTTGAGTCGGTTCGTGAATTGCATCTGCTATTATTTTAGCAGATAAATATGCGGCAGTTTCGTTATCGACACTTATAAAAGGAATAGGGGATAACCCAAGTTTATCGGCAAAATTTTCGTCCAGTTTATTGTCTATATTAACGATCTTTATACCTTTGTCTTGTGCGGCCTTTAGGGCAGGTAATAATTCAACAGAATCACCGGGTGCTATGACAATTGCGTCTATATCGTCACTATGTGTTAATTCATGTACTATATCTATCTGTTGATAAATAGATGTTTCTTCAGCGGCTGTTCTTACAATCAGCTGTATCTTAAATTCTTCCTCTGCTTGCCTTGCACCTTTTTCCATAGCAATGAAAAATGGATTTGTATGTGTTTTCATAACCAGTGCTATGCGAGGAGGATTAGAATTCTGTGATGAATTTTCCGACGTTTGATCAGAGGTGTTCTCATCTTGGCAGGCGATTATCATTAAAGGTGCGAGGTATAGACAAAAACGCAAAATTACTTGTTTTAGTTTATGTAGCATCAGACACCTCGGTAATTGAACTATTCTTATTTTTAAGTTATGCCCAAGAGAATAATTACTAATATGATAGTCGAGAATGGCCCGACAGTGAAGTATATTCGCTAATATCCGATAAAATATGTATAAAATTATTAAGATTGCCTTGCACTCTTAACAAACTGGCTATAAAAGTGGTTGTTAAGAATTATTCGCAAGTAATGTCGTTCTATGCTTTCGACAATTTATAAAGGGTTTCCAGATGAAAAAAGACCTGTTGGGTTTAGGGGCTGCTATTGCAATTGCTGCTGTATCAATTGCTGGATTAATGAAAACATCGCAAGCTGCGGAAGAAGTGAATGTTTATTCCTATCGTCAGCCATTTCTAATTGATCCAATGTTTGATGCTTTCACCAAAGAAACAGGTATTGCTGTTAATGTTGTTTATGCCAAGAAGGGCTTGGAACAACGCATTAAGCAAGAAGGGCCGAATTCGCCTGCAGACCTGATTATGTCAGTGGATATTGGCCGTCTTTCTTCGATTGTGAACAAAGGTCTTACACAACCTGTTGAAAGCGAGATACTGGAAACCGCAATCCCAGCCAATCTTCGTTCGACTGAAAACCAATGGTTTGCACTGACGACACGTGCACGTATTGTTTATGCGTCTAAAGATCGTGTCCCAGAAGGCGATTTAACAACATATGAAGATTTAGCCGATCCAAAATTTAAAGGCCGTATTTGCACCCGTGCAGGTAACCATTCTTACAATTTGGCTTTAATCGCTTCTATGATTGATGTGCATGGGGAAGCAAAGACAGAAGAGTGGTTAAAAGGTTTAAAAGCAAATCTAGCACGTAAACCACAAGGTAATGATCGCGCTCAAGTGAAAGCAATTTGGCAAGGCGAATGCGATTTATCCATCGGTAATACCTATTATATGGGTAAGATGATGTCGGATAAGAAGCAGATCGAATGGGCGAATTCCGTTCGTATCATTTTCCCGAATCAAGAAGGCCGTGGTACACATATTAATGTTTCTGGGGTTTCCATGGCGAAATATGCGCCAAACCGTGAAAACGCTCAAAAATTAATGGAGTTTTTGGTAAGCGATAAGGCACAGGCTTTATATGCCGAGTTAAACTTTGAATATCCTGTTAAAGAAGGTGTTGAATGGTCACCAGTTGTAAATACATGGGGTCAATTCAAAACAGATGATATTAGCTTGGATACAATTGCGAGTTTGCGTGATGAAGCATCCAAGTTGATTGATAAAGTTGGCTTCAACGAATAGACGATTTGCACTTGCATATACCTGATAGAAACAGGTAAGGAGAGAGGAGAGATGATTATCTTTCCTCTTTTTGTTTAGGGATCAAATGTCTGAGACAATCGAATTGCAACCTGCGCAGCGACAAGTAAGTTTTTCCAGAAATAGCTTACGCTGGGTGGTCGGGGCATTTGCAATTGCAGGTTTTGTTCTGTTACCTGTTGCGGCCATTATCTGGCTTGCGTTTAATCCCGAAGAAAATATTTGGCCTCATCTAATCAGTACCATGTTACCACGTTATGTGAGTAATACATTGGTTTTGATGTTGGGTGTTGGTTTAGGAACCATTACAGGTGGAGTGATGTGTGCATGGTTTGTCACCATGTGCAATTTTCCGGGGAAGCGTATTTTCGAATGGGCGTTGTTATTACCTTTGGCCATGCCCGCCTATGTAGTGGCATATGTCTATACTGATTTATTGGAATATGCAGGGCCTGTTCAAACGAGCTTACGGTATCTTTTTGATTGGAAATTAAAATCTGAATATTGGTTTCCTGATATCCGAACTCATGGCGGCGCAATCGCCATGCTTTCACTCGTATTGTATCCTTATGTTTATATGCTAACCAGAGCAGCGTTTTTACAACAATCAGTATGTGTTTTGGAAGCAGGACGTGTGTTAGGGCGGAGCCCATGGGCCTGTTTTTGGTCTGTGGCACTTCCATTGGCGCGTCCGGCATTGGTTGTTGGTACAGCTCTGGCTATGATGGAAACCTTAAATGATTTCGGGACAATTGATTTTTTTGCTGTACATACCCTAACCGCAGGTATTTTTGATGTCTGGCTCAACATGAGTAATATTGGTGGCGCTGCTCAAATTGCTCTTGTGATGTTACTCTTTGTGATCGGGCTGCTTTGGATTGAGCGCGCATCACGTAAAGGTCAGAAATATCATAGCACAACAACACGGTATAAAGCTTTACCAGGTTATCAGCTGAAGGGATGGCACAAGTATTTTGCAATTGTGGCGTGTTCAAGTCCGATCCTGTTCGGATTTCTTATACCAGCGGGCACCTTGGCTTTTTATGCTGCACGTCGCTTTGAAGAAAGCTGGACTTCAGAGTTTTTTGGATATGCTTTAAATTCCTTATTCCTAAGTAGTGCTGCAGCGATTTTAGTGATTGTCGTCGGTGTTTTTATGGCTTATGCGGTGCGCTTGTCTGGACAGAAGGGCTTGAAAACAGCGACGCGCTTGGCAAGTGTAGGATACGCAATGCCGGGGGCTGTGTTAGCGATCGGTGTATTGATCCCATTTGCTGGATTTGACAATTTCCTGGATGGACAAATGCGTAGCTTATTTGATGTGTCTACAGGGTTGTTGTTATCTGGAACCGTAATTGCAATTATTTTTGCATATACGGTGCGGTTTTTAACCGTTGGTATGGGCGGGGTTGAAACCGGACTGGCGAAGGTGACCCCAAATATGGATGATGCATCACGTATGTTGGGTGAAGGACCTTTAGGGACGCTGCGTCGGGTACATTTTCCACTTATCCGTGGCGGATTGCTAGGCGGCGCCATTCTGGTCTTTGTAGATAGTATGAAGGAACTTCCTGCAACTTTGATCTTACGTCCATTTAATTATGATACACTGGCAACTTATGTATATCAGTTTGCTTCTGATGAATTGTTGGAAGAATGCGCATTAGGGGCGCTTACCATTGTGATTGCAGGGATATTGCCTGTAATCTTGTTAAGTCGTTCAATTCGGGCTTCACGACCCGGACATGAACAGAGTTAGGTAAGCTTAATTATCACCTTCAAATTGTGGTAAGCCATCAGCGATTTCATAATAATCTGCTTTGTCTTTTACGAAGATATGGGATGTTGCTTTTAGTCCCGTTGGCAAGTCTAAGCTACCAGCTAGAATTGCGGTATAGGTGCCTTCATCTGGTTTCCAGAATAATGTGCTACCACATTGATCGCAAAAGCCCCGGCTGGCTGTGTCACTGGCACGAAACCATTTTAAACCGCCATCAGCCACAAATTCTAGTTCATCATTTTCGCATGCCGTGGCTGCAAAATAATGTCCTGTTGTTTTTCGGCATTGACTGCAATGACAATAGGTAACATCGCGCAAATGACCCGTAATTTCAAAACGTACGGCTCCACATAGGCAGCCCCCTTCATGGGTTTCAACTTCAGCCATTTTTTTGCTCCCTAATTTTATATCGCTTAAAGTCTAAGCAAAAAAAGAGGCCGAGGGAAATAAATTCCGTCGGCCTATTGCATTTATCAGATGGGAGGCATCTGATTGCATTTGGGAGCTTTTTTTAAGCAGCTTTCATAAATTTTTCTTCGGCAAGACGATCCGCAGCTTCAAATGGTTGGGTGTTTGTTACGCGTGCTTTTGCATAGATTTCGCGCAATGTATCTCCGATACGACCTACATGTTCCATCGCAGTATCACGGCTAGAACCTTCCAATTGATGATAAAGATAAATCACACCGCCAGCATTGATTACGTAGTCTGGTGCATAAAGAATGTCTTTCTCAACAAGCATATTGCCATGGCGTTCTTCTGCGAGTTGGTTATTTGCTGCACCAGCAACCACCTTGGCTTTCAAGCGTGAAATTGTGTCGTCATTCAAGGTTGCACCTAATGCACAAGGGACATAGACATCAACATCTTGATCATAAATGGCATCGGGGTTAACGGCAGTCGCACCTAACTCTGCCTGCGCTTTGCGAATACTATCGTCATGGATATCTGTCACACAAAGGGAAGCACTAGCTTCTTTTAACTGACGTGCAACATCATAGCCCACATGGCCAAGGCCTTGGACAGCGACTTTTACATTATCTAGATTATTTTTTCCAAGACGCTCAAGTACAGTTGCTTGGATACCTTTAAACACACCTAAGGCTGTTCCTGGTGAAGGGTCGCCTGCACGTTCAACTGTTCCTAACACATGATCTGTATGTTTTGCGATATAACCCATATCTTCAGGGCTGGTACCTACATCTTCGGCAATACGATATGTCCCGTTTAACCGATCAACAAAGCGGCCCATTGCTTCAAACATTTCCGGTGTTTTATCTTTACGGGCATCACCAATAATGACGGATTTTCCACCACCCCATGGCAGGCCTGCTAGCGCGTTTTTATAAGTCATACCGCGAGCAAGGCGTAAAGCATCTGTAATCGCTTCTTCTTCGGTCGCATAATCCCACATGCGACATCCCCCAAGCGCACCCCCAAGATTCGTGTTGTGAATTGCGATAATGGCTTTCAAACCTGACGCTTCATCATGGCAAAAAACAACATTTTCGTGATTATCAAAATGAGGTGAAGTAAATACAGACATCAATCTATCCTTCGCATTTATGGTTAAGGATAGCGTCTTTTTTTACCCAACTGCAGAAGCCATCCCGTCATTAATTCATTTATTCTTTGGTCAGCTTTGTTG